>NZ_JALNPN010000022.1:0-65536 GCF_024520835.1 Pantoea sp. Fr+CA_20 | reverse complement strand
GTGCGTTTAACATACTGTTTCATCACATTCTCCTCAAAACCAGTGGAAAATGTGTCAACGCTATTCAGGACGGGACAGCCGTCGAAAAAAGGGCGCATCGTGATGGGGAAGCCACTGACCATAAGACACTTTCATAGCGTTGCCAAAAAGAAGAGAGACGGAACGCTATATTTCCATGAGTAGATTAGGCTTACCTTAAGCAGGGCGCGGAGGTGTTATCCCGCTCAACCAGAAAATCTGCGCGCGGAAGACAGCATGTTATCTGTTCGGGCGGTCCAGTGAGGGCAATTTGGCAGGGGAAGGGCATAAAAAAACGCACCGGAAGAAAGCACCCGGTGCGTTCAGATAACGCGAGGCGTCGGGCGTCAGTTAGCGCGCCAGAGCACCCTGTGGTTTTTTGCCGATCAGGCGGTCAATACTGTACGCACCAGGACCCACTAAACCTAACACCAGGAAGCCCCCTGCGATAGACAGGTTTTTCATGAACATCAGCTGGTTAACGCCTTCTGCGAAGTTACTGTGAAACAGAAACGCGGTCAGAATAGTAAAGCCAGCGGTAAACAGCGCAGTAAAGCGGGTCAGGAAGCCAAACATAATGGCCAGGCCGCCGCCAAACTCCAGCAGAATAACCAGTGGCAGTATGAAACCCGGCACGCCCATCGCTTCCATGTACTGCTGAGTGCCAGCATAACCGGTAATTTTGCCCCAGCCAGAAACGATAAACAGGATAGTCATCAGGATACGGGCGGCCAACAAACCACTGTCTTCGAATTTTTTCATCATAAGCTCCAATGCTAAAAGTTTGCAAGGCGACGCTGCCCGCAGTGAATATTCCCGTTAACCGCATGATGGCGATTAGCCGGGCTGATAGCTGGAGATGATAGTAGCGAGGGGTTACAGTTGTAAGCAATATAAACTGTCGATGTTATTCAGTAAATTTGATAAAAAGCAAAAGCCAGCCGCAATCGGGCTGGCTTTGGGGGATTCAACGCGGGGGAAGAGCGGATTTCACCATGCGCCATGTACTCCACAGACCGAAGCCCCGTTTCGCCCAGCGGAGCAGGCGATTAGGGCTGCGAATGGAATAAATGGCTAACGCACTACTGCCAATGGCCAGGTAACGTTTCAAACTTAAAAACGTAAACCAGCCACGGTCGTAAGAGGCCGTGATCTCCAGCCAGCCACGCCGCGCCGCGCTCAGATCCAGGCGTTGCTGCTGAACCTGCTTTAGCAGTTCATCGATGCGCGCTTGACGCTCACGGCAACTCATTAGTGGTTATCCTCGAGCAGATCACGATCGTTAGCCAGTTCTTTACGCGTATGGCGCAATAGCGTGGACTGACGTGACTTACGCAGTGTCCATAGCCCAAAGATCAGCGCCAGCAAGAACAGCACGCCGGTGGTGATGGCAATGGCCATTAAACGGTACTGCGCATCAACTGCCCAGATAATCAGCACCATCAGGCTCATCAGGCCAAAAGCAGTGAAAAGCATGGTCAGGCCAAGCATCAACAGCATCTGGATCAGATTGGCCTTCTCTTCTTCCAGCTCTACCACTGCAAGACGAACGCGTGTTTCGACCATACTGACCAGCGTGGTAACAATACGCTGACCAATGTTGATGACCCCTTTGGCCGGTCCGTGGTTCTGCTGTGAATCCGTCATGATTAACGACGCGAGATCAGCATACCGATGGCAACGCCAATCGCCGCACCGATACCTACGCCGTGCCATGGGTTGTCACGCACGTAACCATCCGCTTTTTGTGCGGCTTCACGCGTGGTGGCCGCCAGGCGCTCACCGGATTCACCTAAACGCTCGCGAGAGCTGTCCAGCGCAACGCGCGCTTTGTGACGGAGTTTATCCAGTTCACCTTTTGATTTTTCAGTTCCGCTGCTCAGGACTTCTTCCAGCGTATCCGCCAGGTTTTTCAGTTCAGCACGCAAATATTCCGATGATGTGTCTTTAGACATAAAATACTCCTTTAACATCAGTAGATTGAATCCGATTAATAGGGCTCCGCCTGTAACTTCTTAAGCTCCTGGCGTGCTTCTTCCAGCTTGTGTTCGCGTTTCGCAATCTTGTCCTTGTCATGACCTTCGTCGCGCTCTTCCTTGAGTTCGCGCTCACGCTCAGCCACTTTCTGCTTCTGAGCGTTAATTTTTTCCAGATGTGAGGCTTTAAGCTTTTTATCGGTACATCCTGCCCGCACTTCGGTCAGGGCGCGCTCCAGGCCGTTTACACGACGCTGGTTGTTATGCTTCTGAGCCATCTCGATTTCGCGCTGAATATCCTGCTCTTTTTGCTGACACAGCGACTGTGCTGCCATCAACGAGCCTGAAAGAGAAAACAGCACCATTCCCAGCAGTAATTTGTGTTTCATTAGGCTTTGTACCTTCCATTGTTGCCTGACTTAATTCAACGCGGTGCACAAGCATTCCGCACTGCGTTGATAACCAGCCTTAGTTTAAGCATAGACATCAGGTGGAAAAAGTCCAAAGATCACCGATATACAGAAAAACGCTCAGCACACCTTGTCGGTGAGATGAGCGATAAGAAAGGAATACGGACTAGGCGAGAGAAAGGTGAGGCATCGGATCGTGTTGAGCGACGATAAACCCCTCTGGCAGCAGGCGACGCAGCACTTTCTGCGCGGCCAGACTCTGCTCTTCATTATCAAAATGGATAATCAGCGCATCGCCAGAGGGCGTGATGCTTTTGATACGAATGCCCTGAGCGCTCAGCTGTTGATACAGATAGAAGCCATCGGGCATCGGCGCACCCGCATGTGAAACGCGAATCTGTACCACGTTTTCATGACGCATCAGGTTGGGCACCATGCTGACAGCAATCAGCGCAAATGCGCCACCAATTAACCAGGGAAGCCAGCGTTTAGGAATGACCTGTAACAGTTTCATGAGCCCTCACCACGCTGGTTTGCCCGGCGCTTACGCCACAGCACAATCAGCGAGCCTACCAGCCCAATCACCAGTAACGCCAACGGCAACATCATCAGGAAAAACATCAGTTCATCTTCGTAACGGCGGAAGATGGGGGTTTTACCTAAGGCAAAGCCCAGGACGGTAAGGATGACGACCCATAAGAAGCCGCTCATCCAGTTAAAAAACTGGAAACGGGCATTACTTAAACCAGAAAGCCCGGCAATCGTGGGCAGCAGGGTGCGCACAAAGGCAATAAAACGACCAATCAGCAGTGCCGATAAGCCGTGGCGGTGAAACAGATTATGGGCGCGCTGATGATAGCGGGCAGGAAGGTGCGATAACCAGTTTTGAACCGTCGGCGTGTTCCCCAGCCAGCGGCCCTGAATATAGCTGACCCAGCACCCCAGGCTGGCACCGGTCGTGAGGACCAGAATGGTCAGCGGGAAGCCCATGGTCCCTTTGGCAATCAGCACGCCCACCAGAATCAGCAAGCTGTCGCCAGGCAGAAAAGCGGCAGGCAATAAGCCGTTTTCCAGAAAAAGGATCATAAATAAAACGCCGTAAATCGCCCATACCAGCGTTGGATCAGAAAGCGTTTCATAATCCTGTTGCCACAAGGCATGCAGCAGCGCTTGCAAAATTTCCATCAATCGTTCCTGAACATCATCGTTAATCATGTCCCACAGGGACCTCAGCGCAGACTGACATTTGTTATATATTTTGAGAGCGTCGTCTGAGCAAGCGTTTCTGGATCCTTCCAGAACTGATTGTTAAATCAGCGATTTGATAAGCCCTTATCGCAAAAGGTAAGAAAAGGGTGATAACTGTAACAAAAATCATGCATCGGAGACAGAACTACTCCTAAACGAACAGGAGTTTTACCCTCTGTATCACGATGTAAAAAGGAGTTTTACATGTACTGACACTATTGCAGATTAACTGACTGTTTTTAAGTCAGGTTAACGCGGAATCGTGTCTGCATCCGGAAGCACAACCGGATTTTCGCTAAACATGTAACGGTCGACGTTGAACTCAAAATCGTCGGCGGTGGCGTTAAATAACATCTGCTTGGTATTTTCGAGATGTTGCCACATTGCCAGCTTACTGGCGGCGGGATCTTTGCGTATTAAGGCTTTCAGAATCTGATCGTGATCGTCACACCAGCTTACGATACTGCGCTGATCGATATGCTCATGCAGCTTAAGCCAGTAGGGATTGTGCAAGCGGTGCAGCCACATCTTTTCTACAATCGCGGCCAGGGCGCTGTTTTGCGTCGACTGGGCGATGCGAACGTGAAACTTCATATCCCATTCCGAGTCCCTGAAATGGTCCTCCTGACGGGCTTTCTCCTGAATCGCCATTAAATCGACGATATCTTTGCGCGTCACCTGGGTTGCCGCGAACTCCGCCACGTTACTTTCGATAAGCTGGCGGGCCTGCAACAGCTCGAAAGGCCCAAAGGCGGCAAACTCTAACTGGCTGCTGCTTTCGGCAACCCGGTTTTGCTGCTGGCTGGAAATGACATGAATGCCCGACCCTTTGCGCACCTCAACGTAGCCTTCGACTTCCAGCATAATAATGGCTTCGCGCACCACCGTGCGGCTGACTTCCATCTCTTCAGCGATCAGGCGTTCTGCGGGCAGTTTCTCACCCACCTGATAAACCCCGTTTTCAATGCGGCGTTTTAACTCGCTGGCCAGCTGTTGATAAAGTCGACGAGATTCAGTGAGGTCCATGACACCGTCCAAGGTAACGATCAGATAAGATAAGTTGTTATACCACTTTGCGGTAAGAGATGAAAAGGGCTGGCGCAGGCCAGCCCGCAGGATTAGCTACGTACCGTCGCAGCCGCAGAAGGAGAAGGTGGTGTCTGAAGCTCAGATATGGGCTGATTTTTTAGCACTGTCCAGATGACGATGGCGCCCAGCAAATCGAACACGGCCAGCGCGGCAAACAGGGGGCTAAAGCCTAATGTATCGGCCAACGCACCGACGACCAGCGCAAACAGGGTGCTGGCTGTCCAGGCTGCCATGCCGGTCAGGCCGTTGGCGGTGGCAACTTCGTTACGGCCAAACACATCGGAAGACAGGGTAATCAGCGCACCAGACAGCGCCTGGTGGGCAAAGCCGCCGACGCACAGCAGCGCGATAGCAATATAAGGACTGGTAAATAAACCGATGGTGCCTGGACCTATCATCAAAACGGCACCCATGGTGACCACCATTTTGCGTGACACAATCAGGTTAACCCCAAACCAGCGCTGAAACAGCGGTGGCAGGTAGCCGCCCAGGATACAACCAAAGTCAGCAAACAGCATCGGCATCCAGGCAAAAAGCGCGATCTCTTTAAGGTTGAAACCATAAACCTTAAACATAAAAAGCGGAATCCAGGCGTTAAAGGTGCCCCATGCGGGTTCTGCCAGGAAACGTGGCAGGGCGATCCCCCAGAACTGGCGATTACGCAGAATCTGCAGTGCCGACATTTTGGTGCTGTTGCCGGTTTGATGCTGAAGCTCCTGACCGGAGATGATGTAGTGACGCTCTTCTTCACTCAGCTTTTTCTGCTGTTTAGGATGTTTATAAAACACCAGCCAGCAGAGCGCCCAAATCATGCTCAGCACGCCCGAGATAATGAACGCCATCTGCCAGCTGTGCGCGACAATCGCCCAGACCACCAGGGGAGGCGCCAGCATGGCACCGATTGACGAGCCGACGTTAAAGTAGCCTACCGCCACGGAGCGCTCTTTAGCGGGGAACCACTCGCTACTGGCTTTGAGTCCGGCAGGGATCATCGCCGCTTCTGCGGCACCCACTGCACCGCGTGCCAACGCCAGACCGCCCCAGCTTCCCGCCAGCGCTGTCGCGGCGCAAAAGATCGCCCACAGTACAGCAAATACCGCGTAGCCCACTTTGGTACCTAATAAATCAAGAACATAACCCGCTACAGGCTGCATTACGGTGTAGCAGGCAGAGTACGCCGCCACAATATAGGAGTACTGCTGGGTGGTGATATGCAGTTCTGTTTGTAGCGTTGGCGCTGCCACGGCAATCGTGTTACGCGTCAGATAGCCGAGCACCGTTCCGAGCGTGACCAGGCCAATCATATACCAGCGTAATCCTTTGATCTTACGCATTCTGTACCTCTTCCAGTTGTTTGTGCGGTCTTACCGCTGTTGTTATCTGGAGCGGGACATCTCGTGATACAGCTCTGCTCACGCCCGCCGGTCCTGCACCAGCGACCGTTATCTGCCTTGCCTTGTGTAAGAAATTTGTTACCTTGCGGTAAAGCGAGAGCCTAACTTGTTATACAACTTTAAAAGTTGAAAGCCATCACAAAAACCCGCAATAGCTTGTGGGATACTGCAAACAGATGAGATCACAGCCAGTTAGCGCGCTGCAGGCGACAATAAGGTCCATATGAGATGTGATCATCTTGCTTAAATGTGACCTGAGTCGTAAAAAAACCTGCAGTCAGCCAAAATTGGTATGATAACTTTGAGTCATTCAGGGGTAATCCCATAAGGAAGCTTTGTATGTCGCGTTTCATGACCGAGGATTTTTTGCTGGACACTGAGTTCGCTCGTCGTCTTTATCACGGCTACGCCAAAGATCAGCCCGTCTACGATTATCACTGCCATTTACCGCCGCAGCAGATTGCTGAAAACTATCGTTTTGCCAACCTTTACGATATCTGGCTGAAAGGCGATCACTATAAGTGGCGGGCGATGCGGGCTAACGGTGTGGCAGAGGCGCTGTGCACCGGCGACGCCAGCGATCGGGATAAATTCAATGCCTGGGCGCGAACGGTACCGCAAACCATCGGCAATCCGCTTTATCACTGGACGCATCTGGAATTACGTCGTCCCTTTGGCATTACCGGCGTGCTGCTGTCCGAAAAAACGGCCGATGAGATCTGGCAGCGCTGCAACGATTTACTGGCGCAGGACGATTTCACTGCGCGCGGCATCATGCAGCAGATGAACGTTAAGATGGTCGGGACCACCGACGATCCGCTGGACGATCTGACACATCACCGCGTACTGGCAGAAGACAGCAGCTTCAAGGTGAAGGTGCTGCCAAGCTGGCGTCCGGACAAAGCCTTTAATATCGAAGCCGACACCTTCCTGCCGTGGATTGAAAAACTGGAAAGCCTGACCGATATCAGCGTGCAGCGCTTTGATGATTTACGTCAGGCGCTGAGCAAACGTCTGGATCACTTTGCGGCACACGGCTGCAAGATTTCCGACCATGCGCTGGATGTGGTGTGTTATGCCGATGCGGATGAAACCACGCTGGACAGCATTCTGGCGCATCGTCGCGGCGGCGCAAAGCCGGATGCGCAGGCTATCGCCCAGTTTAAAACCGCAGTGCTGGTATGGCTTGGCGGGGAATACGCTCGCCGTGGATGGGTGCAGCAGTACCATATTGGTGCGTTGCGCAATACCAACCAACGCCAGTTCCAACTGCTGGGCGCAGATGTGGGCTTTGACTCCATCAACGATCAGCCTGTTGCCGAACCTCTGGCCCGCTTACTTGGCGCGCAAAACCTCAATAACGCCTTGCCTAAAACCGTCCTCTACTGTCTGAATCCGCGGGATAATGAAGTGCTGGCGACCATGGCCGGAAATTTCCAGGGCGAGGGCCAGGCAGGGAAAATGCAGTTTGGTTCCGCCTGGTGGTTTAACGATCAACTGGATGGCATGCAGCGCCAGATGACGCAGCTGGCGCAAATTGGCCTGCTGAGCCGCTTCGTCGGGATGTTAACCGACAGCCGCAGCTTCCTTTCTTATACCCGTCATGAATATTTCCGTCGGCTGCTGTGCCAGATGATTGGCCGCTGGGTCGAACAGGGCGAAGCGCCTGCAGATGAAGCGCTGTTGGGCCAGATGGTACAAAACATTTGCTTCAACAATGCCCGTGACTATTTTGGCATTGAGCTGGGAGCCTGACCATGAAGCGGCTGAACCGCCACGACTTTCCCGGCGCGGTCTACCACGATCGCGTGATTCAGTTCGGTGAAGGTAACTTTCTGCGTGCCTTTATCGACTGGCAACTTGACTGGCTCAATGAACATCAGGGTACAGACGCCGGTGTGGTGGTGGTCAGGCCGCGTAATCGCGACGTCAGCGACAATCTGAATCAGCAGGACGGTCTGTATACCACGCTGATTCGCGGGCTGAACGCACAGGGGGAACAGGTGAGCGAAAGCCGCCTGATCCGCAGCCTGAACCGTGAGATTCAGCCTTACCAGCAGTTTGACGATTTTATGGCGCTGGCACGTCAGCCCGAGATGCGTTTTGTGTTCTCCAATACCACCGAAGCCGGCATCACGTTTACCGAAACCGATCGGTTAAGCGATCGGCCTGCATCCAGCTTTCCGGGCAAGCTGACGCAACTGCTTTGGGCGCGTTACCAGCATTTCGTAGGGAATAAAGAAAAAGGCTGGCTCATCGTGCCTTGTGAGTTGGTCGATCACAATGGCGATATGCTGCGCACTCTGGTGCTGCGCTATGCCGATCTCTGGCAACTGCCCCAGGCGTTTCAACGCTGGGTTGATACGTGCTGTGCGTTCTACAACACGCTGGTGGATCGGATTGTGACCGGCTTTCCGTCCGACAGCGCCACGCTCGAAGATCAACTGGGATACCAGGACCGTTTTCTGGTGGCCGGGGAAGTCTATTACCAGTTTGTTCTTCAGGGACCCACGGCGCTGTTTGACGAACTGAAGCTTGCCGCACTGACGCCGCAGGTCCGCCACGTTGACGATATCGCCCCGTACAAAGCCCAAAAGGTGGCCATTCTGAACGGTGCCCACACCGCGATGGTGCCGGTCGCCTGTCTGGCGGGGCTTGAGAGCGTAGGAGAGGCGATGGACGATGAGCAAATCTCTGCTTATGTCGATGCGCTGCTGCGCAAAGAGATTATCCCCACGTTGGATCTGCCAGCCGATGAGCTCAACGCTTTTGCCGACGCGGTGTTGCGCCGCTTCCGCAATCCGTTTATTCGCCATGCACTGCTTTCCATCGCCCTGAACAGCATGACCAAGTTCCGTACACGTTTGTTGCAACCTTTGCTGATGTCGCATGCGAAAACAGGGCAGTGGCCACAGCACCTGACGTTTGCGCTGGCAGCCCTGATTGCGTTTTATCGCGGGGAATCGGCGGATAAAAGCTGGCCTCTGCAGGATGAGCCGCACTGGCTGGAACGCTACTCAGAGGGCTGGGCCGCCGTGACGGCAGAGCAAATCTCGCCTTTAGCGTTGGTCAGTCGCGTATTAAGTGATGCTCAGCACTGGGGACAAGATTTAACACAGCAACCCGGCCTGGCCGAAACGGTCAGCCAGCACCTGCAACGCATCCTCGCGCACGGTATACGTGACGCGCTGAGCCAACGGAGATAACCATGCAAGACGCCATAAAAATTCATCCGCAGGACAATGTTGCCGTGGCGTTGCATGATATGGAAGCCGACACCACGATTGAACTCGCCGCCCAGCCCGTCACGTTGCTTCAGGACGTGGGACGGGGGCACAAGTTTGCCTTGCGCGCCATCGGCAAGGACGAGTTGATCATAAAATATGGGTTGCCGATTGCGCATGCGACTCAGGCCGTTGGGGCAGGGGAGCTGATTCATTCCCACAATGCCCGCACCAATCTCAGTGACCTTGATCACTACGACTATGTGCCTGAGCAGATGGCTTTAACCACCCAGCCGGGCGACCGTGAGGTGCAGCTTTACCGCCGTGCCAATGGTGAGGTCGGCATCCGCAACGAGCTGTGGATCTTACCGACCGTAGGCTGCGTAAACGGGATTGCGCGACAGATTTTACAGCGCTTTCTGAAGGAGACGCAGGATGCAGCCGGTACAGACGGCGCTTTTCTGTTTAGTCACACCTTTGGCTGTTCGCAGTTAGGGCAGGATCATGACAACACCCGCACCATGCTACAAAACATGGTTCGCCATCCGAATGCGGGCGCGGTATTAGTGATAGGCCTGGGCTGCGAGAACAATCAGGTGGATGTGTTTCGTGAAACGCTGGGCGCATTTGAAAGCGATCGCGTTGAGTTTATGGTGTGCCAGCAACATGACGATGAAGTCGAAGCCGGACTGGAACGGCTGCATGCGCTCTATGAAAAAATGCGTCACGACCGCCGTTCACCGGGCACACTCAGCGAGCTTAAGTTCGGTCTGGAATGTGGCGGCTCTGATGGATTTTCGGGCATTACGGCCAATCCGCTGCTGGGCCGCTTTTCCGATCAGATGATCGCCAACGGCGGGACAACGGTGCTGACGGAAGTGCCTGAAATGTTTGGTGCCGAACGTATTCTGATGGGCCGTTGCCGGGATCGGGCCACCTTCGACAAAACCGTGTCGATGATTAACGACTTCAAACAGTACTTTATCGATCATCATCAGCCCATCTATGAAAACCCGTCACCGGGTAATAAAGCAGGCGGTATTACCACGCTGGAAGAGAAGTCACTCGGCTGTACACAAAAAGCGGGGCAAAGTCAGGTGGTGGACGTACTCAAGTATGGCGAACGTCTCACCGCACCGGGCCTTAACCTGTTGAGCGCGCCGGGGAACGATGCGGTGGCGACCAGTGCGCTGGCGGGTGCGGGCTGTCATATGGTGCTGTTCAGCACCGGGCGCGGCACGCCGTACGGCGGATTTGTCCCCACGGTCAAGCTGGCCACCAACACGCCGCTGGCTGAAAAGAAACCGCACTGGATTGATTTTAACGCCGGAAGACTGCTCGATGGCATGAGCATGGACGCGCTGTTAGCCGACTTTGTTGACACCATTGTGGCGATTGCCAACGGGCAGTTAACCAACAATGAAAAAAATGATTTTCGTGAGCTGGCTATTTTTAAAAGCGGCGTGACGCTGTAAGCGTAAGGACGGCATAGCTGCCGTCCTTAGTTTTATGACGCAACCGCGCCGACTGACATCAGGTTACGCGTGCGCTGGGCCGCATGGCTTTCGTATAGCAGGCTGCCTGGGCCTCAGATCCTGAAATAGCTGGTCATCCATAGCGTTAGACCGCTAAACAGACTTCAATACGTTTTTCTCCTCGCCCGCAACGGTCACTGATGCCGTATTCGTGCATCCCATAAGAGAGATGCCTGAAAGCCACCCACGCGATCCGGCACAATCTACGAACCTTCCTGATCACTTTTCTCCTGTGGATTCTGGCTGTCCGGTTTAGCGGGCTTCACTCGCAAAATTAACGGCAGGCACTCACCTGACTCGTCTTTTTAACGGCGACGAATTTTACAGCCGAAAGGGGTTTCATCCTGCTGAGTGTGCACGTGCACATTTCTTCTTATTGTGAGATCTCGATCGCAGACTGCTGGTTGATTAATGATGTGCACGTGCACATAATAAAAAACAGGGAGGATAATATGAAAATAACCGGTTTAAACGTTTATGACGTCGATCTTCGCGCCCGGCAACCGGGTCATAACCTGATTATCGTGGAGATTGAAACGGACGAAGGGATTTCCGGTATCGGCGAAGTCGCGATGAGCTACGGCGTCGGTGCCAAGTCCGTTATTCCCGTGCTTGAGTCGCTGACAAAGACTTACCTTACAGGCCGCTCACCTTTTGATTCAGAACTGATTTTCCAACAGTGTTTTGATAAGTCCTACTGGGCGCGCGGCCGATCGCTGGCGATATATGGCGCGATGAGTGCAATCGATATCGCCCTGTGGGATATCAAAGGTAAAGCACTCAATCTGCCGGTTTACCAACTGTTGGGGGGGAAATGCCGTGACAGGATTCCGCTCTATGCAAACCACTGGTATTTCGATGCCTGGCGACCAGAAGAGTTCGCTGAACGGGCGCTGCGGGTGGTAAACGAGGGCTATAAAGGGCTGAAATTTGATCCCTTTAAAATGTCGCCAACGGGAGAAAAGTCTACGCCCGATCGTCCCGTCAGCAAAGCATGGGGAAATATGGCCATCGCAAGGGTTAAAGCGGTGCGTGAAGCCGTTGGCGATGACATCGATATCATGCTCGATCTTCATGGCTGCCTGAATGTGTCCGACGCGGTTAAATGGGGGAAACAACTGGAAGCGTTCTCTCCTTATTTTTACGAAGAACCGACCGATACGCTGCTGATAAACGCCTCAGCTGAAGTCAAACTGAAGGTGGATATTCCGCTGGCCGGCGGTGAGCGTTTATATACCCGTTATGATTTTGCGCCTTTCATTGAAAACCGTATCTTCGAACTGATTCAGCCCGATATGGGACTGGCAGGCGGTTTTACCGAAATGAAAAAAATCGCTGCCTTTGCAGAAACCTATCAAATTGCCATCCAGCCACATAATGCTTCTGGCCCAGTTTTAACGGCTGCCTGTGTGCAATTTGATATCTGTACCACCAATGTTCAAATTCAGGAATGGTTTCCTTACTGGCAGGATGAACGTTATCGGGTTGTCCAGGAGGCGCTTGAACATAACGTTAAAGACGGTCACTTTGTCGTTGAAGAGATGAATCCCGGCTTGGGCGTTAAACTCGATAAAAACTATTTATCAAATTTCCAACAATATAAATTTAAATAATTAACCATCAGGATGAATAAAATGAAAAGAATCTTTCTTTGCTGCAATGCGGGCATGAGCACCTCTATGCTCGTAAAAAAAATGAAGGCGTCTGCCGCTGAGCAAAACATCGATATTGAAATCGAGGCCTTTCCACTGGAGAAATTTAACGAAAGCATTGAAACCTATGATCTCTGCCTGTTGGGGCCTCAGGTGCGATATAAACTTGAGGAATTCAGGAAAATAGCCGCCGAAAAAAATAAAAAAGTAGAAGCTATTAATCCAATGGATTACGGAATGATGAAGGGTGACAACGTATTAAAGTTTGCGCTCGAATTACTTGGCTAAACGTACGCCAATATGAGGAAGTAACTCATGAAAATGTATGATGTTATTATTTCAATGATTGAAAAGAAGATAGCGCCTGTTGCAGGTAAAATCGGCGGGCAGCGCCACGTGCTGGCTGTGCGTGATGGGTTTATCTCTGCCATGCCATTTATGATTGTGGGCAGCTTTCTGATGATACTGGCCTTTCCGCCTTTTTCCCGGGACACGACCTTTGCTTTCGGGCAAATGTGGCTGGAATTTGCCACCAACCATAAAGAAGCGATCATGCTGCCTTTTCGCATGACGATGGGCATCATGACGATCTATGTCGCTGTGGGGATTGGCTATAACCTGGCACAGGGCTATAAACTCAGTCCATTAATGGGCGGGCTACTTTCATTGTGTTCATTTCTGATTGTCGCTGCACCTTTCACTAACGGAAATATTCCCGCCATGTATATGGGCGGAACGGGGATCTTTACGGCGCTATTAACCTCAATCTATTCCATCGAGTTAATGCGACTCCTGAAAGCGAAAAATTTCACTATTCGCTTGCCGGAGCAGGTACCAGAAAAAATAGCACAGTCGTTTGAACTGCTGGTTCCCGTGTTGATTATGATCGCGACCCTTTATCCGCTTTCACTTCTGCTGCAACACGTTTCCGGCATGTTATTGCCCGAGCTTATCATGGCGGTTTTTAAACCCCTGGTCACCGCCTCAGACAGCCTGACCGCCGTTCTGATTTGTGTACTGCTCTCGCATCTGCTGTGGTTTTGTGGGATTCATGGTGCAGCTATTGTCACAAATTTATTGCAACCTTTCTGGCTGGCAAATATTGCCGCCAATCAGCTGGCGCTTGAAATGGGGCAGGCACTGCCAAACAGCTTTGTCGATCCGTTCTGGCGGTTTTACATCGTTATCGGCGGATGTGGTTCAACGCTGGCACTGGTCATGATGTATATCCGCAGCCGTTCTTCACATTTACGTTCTATCGGCAAGCTAAGTATTGTGCCCTCCTTTTTTAACATTAACGAACCGGTGATATTTGGTTCGCCGATTATTATGAATCCCGTCATGCTGATTCCGTTTGTCGGTGCCCCACTTATCAATGCCACTGTGGCATGGTTTGCGCTGGCGTCGGGATTTGTGGATAAACCGATATCTATCGTTCCCTGGACCACACCGGCTTTATTAGGTTCCCCCTGGGCCGCCGGATGGGCTGTCGGGCCGGTCATACTTGTGCTGACTAATTTTGCGATTTCATGCCTGATCTGGTTACCGTTTTTCAAAGCCTATGAAAAACAGTTACTCGCTCAGGAAACTGAAACGACGTGTTAATACCACCTGGGATAATTAAAAATGAATATTGAACTGGTTGTTATGGAAATCATTACGAACGCCGGAGAAAGTAAGAGCGAAGCGATGATGGCGTTACAGCATGCAAAACGTCATGAATGGCAGGCGTGCGACGCCGCGCTGATGCGTTCAAAAGAGGCAGCGGGACGGGCACACGCCATACAAACCCAATTAATTGGATTAGATGAGGGCGAAGGGAAAGTCCCTGTTACGCTGGTTATGGTTCATGCGCAAGACCATTTAATGACGGCCATGCTGGCGAATGAACTGATTAAAGAAATGATTGAAATGTATAGAAATAAGTCCTGATTCTCCGTACGATGAACCCGGGTTTCTTCACCATTACTGCTTTATTCATAGTGGATCACCATGAGCACGATAGTTGATGTTGCAAGACTTGCGAATGTCTCCCGGGTTACGGTTACCCGGGTTCTGAATGAGCCTGAAAAAGTAAAAGAAGAAACCCGCGTTCGTGTGGAAAACGCAATCAAGACGCTGAGCTATACGCCAAATTTGAGCGCCCGCTCCCTGGTAAGTAAAAGTAGCGGGGTGATAGGGATGCTGGTGCCAGATAACATCTCTGGTTTTTTTGGTTCAGTGATGAGTGCGGTGCACAAGCAGGTGAATGCCAACGGTAAGATGCTGATGGTGTTAGAAAGTGCGGATGCCACAGAAGAAGAGAACGCATTACGCAAGCTTAATGAGATTAACTGTGATGGTTTCCTGCTTTATATTCGCCATCTGCCCGACGACAAAATAACGCATTACACCCAGGACAAACCCGTTGCACTTCTTGATGCTGCGGAAACCTCGGTCATCGCGGGCGTGTCGTTTGGGCACTACGACGCCGCGTTTGAAGCAACACAAAAGCTGATCACGGCCGGACACCGTTATATTGCCGTCGTCGGGGGGCCAGAATCGCGTCGCAGTGCCATCGCTCGCGTAAAGGGCTGTGCCGATGCGATACGCACGGTCAATCCGTCATGGGATACCCGCTATGTTCTGTCCGGTAGCTACGATCAGGCCTTTGGGGAGCAGGCCACGCTTGAACTGGTCACGCGCCATCCTGAGATTACCGCCCTTGTTTACTGTGGTGAGCGATCCTGTGCCGGCGGTTTGAGAGCATTAAAAACGCTGGGAAGAAGTGTGCCCGATACCATGTCGGTCATCGCGTTCGATAGCTTTGGACTGACCCAATATCTCGGCCCGCAAATTGAGAGCGTTATTTATCCGGTCAAAGAAATGGCTGAATACGGCGTGAGCGAAGTGCTGAGCAGGCTCCAGAACAGAGGCTACATCATCCGGCCAAAAGCGTTTTCCCACTCTTTCGTTCCCGGTGATTCAATCCGTCATTGCGACGCATAAACCTGCCCGTAGCCACGGCCTTTAACGTTTCGGCGCAGGTTCATCACCCCAGAAGCGCAGCCTTCATCCGGGCCGTAACCGCCTTCAGTCACACCTTACACCGCCGCGATTAAAGAGAACGACAGCACGTTCACACTGACTTCATTCTGCTGGAAAGGCGGTGACAGGTGGTGAAGCATTCTGGTTATCCACTTTTTGTCGCGGACGGAGAAACATCCCCGCCTTTGCGGGCGGGGATGCACTATTACTGGTTGAGCCGCTTCTTATCGTTCTTGTGATTCACCCAGGCATTGATTACCAGGGTGGAGCCAAGAATCACGCCCACCACGCCCAGGGATATCGCTACCGGAATATGGTAAATATCGACAATCAGCATCTTGATACCGATAAACACCAATACGAGCGCCAGGCCATATTTCAGCATCGAGAAGCGTTCCGCCACGTTAGACAGCAGGAAGTACATGGCACGCAGACCCAGAATCGCAAACAGGTTTGAGGTCAGAACGATAAAGGGATCGGTGGTGACGGCAAAGATTGCCGGGATACTGTCGACGGCAAAGATCACATCACTTAATTCGACCATGATCAGCACCAGCAGCAGCGGTGTCGCAAACAGCACGCCGTTCTTACGGGTAAAGAATTTCTCCCCTTCCAGCGTGTCGGTCATGCGCAGATGTTTACGCAGCCAGCGCACCACCGGTTTGTCGCCCACCGCCGCATCATCCTCTTTTGCCATCGCCATTTTGATACCGGTAAACAGCAGGAAGGCACCGAAGATATACAGGACCCAGCTAAACTGCGTGACCAGCCAGCTACCCGCGAAGATCATGATGGTACGCAGCACGATAGCGCCTAATACACCGTAAATCAGCACGCGCCGTTGCAGGTTGGCAGGCACAGAGAAGTAGCTGAACAGCATCAGCCAGACAAAGACGTTATCGACCGCGAGGGATTTTTCCAGCACGTAGCCGGTCAGAAAGGCCAGGGTTTGGCTGGTGGCCACTTCGCGTCCGGCGGTGCCTTCCAGATACCACCAAAACGCGGCGCTGAACAGGAGCGAGACGGACACCCAAATCAGTGACCAGACGGCAGCCTGTTTAAAGGTCATGGTTTGCGAACCGCGACGGCCCTGTAAGAACAGGTCAATCGCCAGCATGATAAGCACTACAACCGCAAAACTGCCCCAGAGGAGTGGCGTACCTACAGTTTGCATCATCGTATCCTGTCTAAAAATAAAAAAACGGCTGAAGTCAGAAGACGTCAGCCGCTTATTCAGTGTAAGCAAACCTCGCCTTCCGGCAAGGTCTCACTTACAACTCAGGAATCGATTCTGGGTTGCCTGATGACCGGATGCGTGCGCAACGTAGTGACGATCAATCAGCTTACAAGTTACTCCCCTTTGCAAGCGGGTAAGTTACCTGCCTGGTGGTCAGGAATCAATCGATGAATGTCATATTTTGAAATATTTACATTCAGGGCCGATCGGCCGGGAAAACAACGCCCGTCTGGCGTCGAATCTCGGTCAGTAATCTGGCGACGCTGCGGGAAATCTCCAGTGCCGGATGGCTGACGTGACGCTGTTCAACCAGCCGCACAAAGGTCTGCGCTTCATACAGCATCGTGTTGATATGCTGCGGCTGGCTTAGATTCTGTTTATCCCCTTCACGCGGAATAAAGGTCACTGACTGGCACTCGGCGATCCGGTTAACCACCAGCGATCCGGCTTCGCCCTGGATTTCACTGTCCAGCATGGCGTCACTCACCTTGGAATGCAAAATAGTCACATCAAACTGACCATAATTCAGGATCACCGTGCCGTGCGCATCGACGCCGCTTTCCAGCAGGCTGGCAGAGGCAAAAACCTGCTGGGGTTCGCCCCACAGCGTGACGGCCGTCGCCAGACAATAGTAGCCAATATCCATAATGGACCCGTTTGACCAGCGGGGATCGAAGGTGTTGGGATGCTCGCCGTTCAGGTAACGGGGATAACGAGAGGAGTACTGGCAATAGTTCAGCAGCGCTTTGCGGAGTGTGCCAAGCTTTGGCAGCCCCTGTTGCAGTTGAATAAAGTTCGGTAAGCTGGCGGTTTTAAAGGCTTCGAACAGCACCACCTGATGACTAAAGGCGCAGGCGATCATCGCCTCAACCTCTTGCAGATTGGAGGCCAGCGGCTTTTCGCAAATGACGTGTTTGCCCTGTGACATAAACAGCATGGCCTGCTGGCAATGCAGTGCGTTGGGGCTGGCGATATACACGGCGTCGATGTCAGGACTGGCGGCCATGGCCTCCAGTGACGTAAAGAGATGGTCGCAGGGATAGTCATGACGGAATGCTTCCGCCTGCTCTGGGCTGCGCGAATAGACGGCACAGAGTGTCATGTGGCCGGTTTCATGTGCGGCATCAATAAACTGACGCGTAATCCAGTTGGTTCCCACAATGGCAAAGCGAATCACAGTTAGCCTCCTGCATGTGTAAAAACCGCAGAGTAGCATCTGAAACCGGGCAAGCAACGCCAGACGTTGATCCTGAGATCTCCATTCCAATAATATGGCTGGATAAAGCACGTTAAGCACAAGACTGGGAGCGCAGGTGAAAGGAAGTAAACACGCACTAAACTGGACCACATTGCTTATTGCCATTCCCGTTGGCTGTGCGGCGTCGTTAGTCACCTTGTTATTCCGTGAAACCATTGAGTTTATCAATCAGTTGCTGTTTGGTCGCAGCAACGATATCACCGAGTCGTTGCATCTCTGGCCCTGGATATTCTGGCCGGTTCTGGTCGGTGTTGGCGGCCTGCTGGCGGGATTCTTCCTGCGTTATGCGGTGGCGATTGAGCAGCAGCAAACCGTAAAAACGGACTATCTCGAAGTGATTAATGCCCGCCTTGACGCCGTTCCGACCAAAACCTCGCTTTTTCGGGCGCTGTCGTCGATAGCCAGTATTGGCAGCGGCGCCTCAATCGGTAAAGAAGGCCCGATGGTTCAGCTCGCCGCCCTGTGTGGCAGCATAATCGGTCGTGTCTTGCCCCGCTCATTACAGTTAAAAAACAGTGATGTCGTTGCCATGGCCGCCGCCGCCGGTCTTTCATCGGTTTATCATGCGCCGCTGGCGTCGGCTATTTTCGTGGCAGAGATTGCCTTTGGCATGTCGGCGCTGCAGCGTCTGATCCCGCTGGTGGTGTCATCGGCCGTGGCGGTAATGACCATGTGGGCGATGGGGTTTCGTCATGCGCTTTATCCGCTGGCGGATGTCAGCTTCACCATGGATATCAACAGTCTGCTGATTACTGTCCTGATCGGTTTGCTGTCCGGGCTGGCGGGGTTGCTTCTGATTCGCCTGATTGCGCGTACTAAAATGCTGTTCAGCCGGGTCACTTCGTTGCCGTTGCGGCTTGGGGCAGGGGGATTCGCCGTGGGCCTGCTGGCGCTGATCTCTACCGATATTTTGGGCAATGGCTATGAAGTGATCGTCAAGGTAATGGCGGGGCAGTATCTGCTGTCGGGATTACTGCTGTTGCTGGTGTTAAAAATGCTGGCGACCAGCCTCTCTGTGGGCTCCAATGCCGTGGGCGGACTGTTTACGCCGTCCTTACTCATCGGTGCGCTGCTGGGCATGGTTATCGCGCTCGGTGGCGTGGCGCTGCATCTTCCCCTTCACAACGTCTTGCTGTTCGCCGCCGTGGGCATGGCGGCCGTGCTGGCGGCGGTGAGTCAGGCTCCTTTGATGGCGATGCTGATGGTGCTGGAAATGACGCTCAACAGCAGTTTGCTGTTTCCGGTCATGATTGCCTCCGTGCTGGCAACAATGGTGGTTTATCGCCTGCAAATGGCCAGCACCTATCCGGTCGTTACTCACCATTTTAACCGCTCTGAAGCGAAATATGATTTCGATAATATGCGCATCGCCGAGCTGATTATTCCGGGGGCAGCGCTCCAGCCGGAGGCATCGGTAGGAGAGGCGCTGGCGGTGAGCTCCCTGAAGCGTGAGCGCTATGTGTATGTGATCAATGCGGCAGGGGCTTTTCTTGGTGTGGTGTCGATTCATGAAATTTCACGCCGGGTGCTGGCGCAGGAAATTAACCTGGACTCACCGGTTGAATGCGTCATGGACGAAGATTTCCCGGTGGCCTATCAAAACCAAAGTATACGGGAAGGATGGGAAGCCTTTGCGGCGGTGACGCTGGAACGCCTGCCAGTGTTGAATAATCCGCAGGAGCGCCGTTTTATGGGGGCGCTGACGAAAACCAGCCTGATTCAGAAAGCCCAGCAGTTTCTCTAAGCCGCGTTGCCGCACATCGCCTGCGCCGTCATCCACAGGCGCGCATCAAATTCGAGCTGGTGGTAGTCCGGCTCCATATGGCAGCAGAGCTGATAAAACGCCTTATCGTGGTTTTTCTCTTTCAGGTGCGCCAGCTCATGCACCACGATCATCCGTAAAAAGGGTTCGGGTGCCTGGCGGAAAAACGTCGAAATACGGATCTCGGCTTTGGCCTTCAGGTTGCCGCCCTGCACGCGTGATATGGCGGTGTGCAAGCCCAGCGCATGCTTCATGACCTTAATCTTGTTATCCCATATCACCTTGTTAATCGGCGGGGCATTTCGCATATAGCGGTTTTTGAGCGCCAGCGTAAAGTCGTACAGCGCCTTATCACTCATTACGTCATGCATATCGGGATAGCGCTGTTGTAGCACCGGGCCTAACCGCTGACGATCGATGAGTGTCTGCACCTGTTCAAGGATGGACTCAGGATAACCCTGAAGATAGATAAGTGAGGACATTAGAGATTCCCGGCGAAAGACAGTATACTGCGCCCCCTTTTTGGGGCGAAAATCAACCAAAGTGTACCACGCCGGAGAATTCATGAGCCAACTTGAACTGAACGATCGCACACTGATCCTGCATCGTTTCCCGCAGATGCGTGACGAAAGTCCGTTACAAGCCTGGGATGCCGCTGATGAATATCTGTTGCAGCAAAGCCTGCCGTCTGGCCCGGCGTTAATTTTTAACGACAGCTTCGGCGCATTAACCTGCGCGCTGAATGCACGTCCAGTGTGGCATATCAGTGACTCCTGGCTGAGTCAGCAGGCTACTCGCCAGAATCTGCGGCTAAATGAACAGGATGACAGCGAGGTTCATTTCCTCGACAGCCTGGCGGCCCTTCCTGCCGCCCCGGCACTGGTGTTGATCAAAATCCCGAAAACCCTGGCCCTTCTGGAGCAGCAATTGCGGGCGGTGCGTCAGGTCATTACCCCTGAAACCGTTGTGCTGGCAGCGGGACGCGCGAAAGAGATTCATACCTCAACGCTGCAACTGTTTGAACAGATTATCGGTGAAACCAAAACCTCGCTGGCCGTAAAAAAAGCGCGCGTGATTTACAGCCAGTTCACCCAGCCGGAACTGCGCGAGAAATCGCTCACCCACGTCTGGCCGCTGGACGGAACGCCTTATCAGATTCACAACCACGCCAACGTGTTTTCCCGGTCATCCCTGGATATCGGTGCGCGCTTGTTTATGCAGCATCTGCCGGAAAATATCGACGGCGAAATCGTCGATCTGGGCTGTGGCAATGGGGTGATCGGGCTGATGGCGCTGGCGCAGAACCCTGAGGCCGAGGTGCATTTCCTTGATGAGTCTTATATGGCGGTGGCGTCCAGCCGGTTAAACGTTGAGATCAACCGCCCCGACGATCTGTCACGCTGCCAGTTCCAGGTGAACAATGTGCTGAGTGGCTATCCGTCTGATACGTTGCATGCGGTACTGTGTAATCCGCCGTTCCACCAGCAGCACGCCGTCACCGACCACCTGGCCTGGCAGATGTTCCGCGATGCTAAGCGCTGCCTGCAATATGGTGGTGAGCTGCGCATTGTCGGCAACCGTCATCTTGATTATCACCACAAGCTGAAAAAGCTGTTTGGCAACTGCACGCTGGTGGCCTCTAACAAAAAATTTGTGGTGCTGCGCGCCGTGAAAATGCGTTAACTAAAGCGTTAACGCCAGCGCGGTGGCCTGAGCAATTGCCCGGCGAGCATCCAGCTCCTGTGCGACATCGGCCCCGCCAATCACCTGCACTGGCTTGCCGCTCTCCCTTAAGGCCGCTTCCAGTTCGCGTTGCGGCTCCTGACCGGCGCAGATAATCACGTTATCTACCGCCAGCACCAGGCGTTCGCCGTCACGATGAATATGTAGCCCTTCATCGTCAATCGCCAGATACTCAATACCGCCCCACATTTCAACGCCGCGTGCCAGCAGGCTGCTGCGGTGTATCCAGCCAGTGGTTTTTGCCAGCGTCGCACCGGGTTTGCCAGGCTTGCGCTGGAGCAGCCAGATTTGACGTGGCGAGCGCTGCGGCTCAGGGGGGATCAAACCACCACGCTGCGTCAGGCTATGATCGATGCCCCATTCACGATAAAAATCATCCAGGGTTTCCGTCTGTGGCGGCTGTGACAGGTATTCCGCCGTATCAAAGCCAATACCGCCAGCGCCAATAATCGCCACGCGCGCGCCGACCGGCTGTTTATCCGCCAGCACATCCAGATAGCTCAGCACGCTGGGATGATGAATGCCGGGAATCTCAGGCGTACGCGGTTTGATGCCGGTAGCAAGGATGACTTCATCGGCGTCCGCTAACATCGCGGCATTCACCCGACAGCCTGTTTTGATCACCACGCCCGCCGCGGGCAGACGATGGCGGAAATAGCGCAGGGTTTCGCTGAACTCTTCTTTGCCGGGGATCTGACGAGCGATAGTAAACTGCCCGCCGATGTCGTGCGCGGCATCGTAAAGTGTCACCTGATGTCCCCGTTCTGCCGCCTGCAAGGCAAACGCCATGCCGGCCGGCCCGGCACCCACGACGGCCAGCCGTTTAGGTGCCTGCGCCGGTGTCACCGGCATCAGGGATTCATGGCAGGCGCGCGGGTTAACCAGACATGAAGTGACATGACCGGCAAAAATCTGGTCCAGACAGGCTTGATTACAGGCGATACAGGTGTTGATGCTGTTGTCATCCCCACGCTGCGCCTTGCTGACAAAGGCGGCATCGGCCAGGAAAGGCCGCGCCATCGAAACCATGTCCGCACAGCCATCCTGCAACAGTTGCTCGGCGACCTGCGGATGGTTAATGCGGTTGGTGGCCACCACCGGCACGGCGACATGCTGACGCAAACGACGCGTGACCCAGGCAAAGGCGGCGCGGGGAACGCAGGTGGCGATGGTCGGAATACGCGCCTCATGCCAGCCGATGCCGGTATTAAACAGCGTCACACCGCAGCCTTCCAGCTCGCTGGCCAGTCGCAGCGTCTCTTCTAACGTGCTGCCGTGGTGAATTAAATCCAGCATCGACAGCCGGAAGATAATGATAAAGCGGTCGCCGGTTGCCGCGCGTACTGCGCGGGTAATCGCCAGGGCAAACTGCATGCGCCCGGTAAAATCGCCGCCCCAGCGGTCATGGCGCTGGTTGGTATGCTGCACCAGAAACTGGTTAATCAGATAGCCTTCGGAACCCATGATTTCCACACCATCGTAGCCCGCCTTCTGGGCGAGCCGGGCACAGTGGGCGAAATCGGCAATGGTCTGTTCAACCTCGGCATCGCTCAGTTCACGCGGGGTAAAGCGATTGATGGGGGCCTGTATCGCAGAGGGGGCAACCAGATCGCGCTGAAAGCTGTAGCGACCGGTGTGTAATATCTGCAGGGCGATTTTCCCCCCATGCTGATGCACCGCTGCGGTAATCTGTCGGTGCCAGTCACACTGTGCGTCGTCATTCAGTACAGCACCGTGTTCGGCGGTCACGCCCTGCGGATTCGGTGACACGCCGCCCGTTACGATCAGCGCCACGCCTTCCCGTGCCCGCTCGCCATAGAACGCCGCCAGCCTGGCCGCGCCATCTTCACGCTCTTCAAGGCCCGTATGCATTGATCCCATCAAAAAACGGTTTCTGAGTTGAGTGAAACCCAGATCGAGCGGGGTAAACAAAGCAGGATAGTGGGAGGACAGCGCAGTCATAATCACTCACAGATAAAGTGGTCGGATGAGTTAGCTTTAACCATTTCTTTGTTAAAAAAAAGTGAAATGGCATCAGGGTGTGAGAAGCATCATAAAAGCGGCCCTACCCGCTGGGGCAGTCAGGTGCCAAACCGTCGGCTGAGGGAGCAGGGGAGGTATAACCGATGACGTTGGATTCAGCGTCGACGAATCCATGAATAGCGCGAACGATAGCCGCTGCTGTGGTGCGTATTAAAGCGATAACTGGACCCCGACTCTGTTGTGCAGTAGGTGCACTGGTCAATCTGATCAATTTGCCCCGCCGGAACCCCGGCATCGGTCAGCATCTGTTTAGCCAGATGCGGTAAATCGAACCAGACACCTTCTCGGGTGGCCATGGCCTGAGGGCGCTGTGCCTGAGGATTATGCGGCTGTTGATGATAATAGCGCAGCGGCAGGGGAATACCGGGCAACTGCGCAATGTCTGCCAGTCGCTGGCGATCCAGCTCGAAACAGCAGGGTGCCAGCGCCGGGCCAATCGCAACCGTCAGGCTCTGCGGCGTGGCACCGCGTGCGCAAAGTTGTTCCACGGCGCTATAGAGTACGCCCGCCAGCGTGCCTTGCAGGCCAGCATGAACGGCGGCGACCTGTTGCTGTTGGCTGTCGGCGAACAGTACGGGTAAACAGTCCGCGGTGTACACCGCTACCGGCCGATGACCCGTGGCAATCACGCCATCTGATTCGCAACGTTTAGGTGGGATATTATGGATGTCGGTTAACACAACGGCGCTGTGGCGTTGATGCCCGTAGGCCGCATCCTCAGGCGGCGGCGCGCCAGCGGGCTGAAAAGCATAATCGACCCAGTCTAGTGCATCAAGTAACGGCGAACGCGGCATGGCGGACATCCTCTTCTCCTGTCAGGACAGCGTGCAATCTGCTGCCATCAGCTTACGTTAACTGCTACATTTTTGAAGCGTTACCCACTCAAATCTTTCACACCTTAGGATGAATCGATGAAAAATTCAGTGAATTTCGCGCTGTCGGCCGTGGTTGCGCTGGCGCTTGCGGGTTGTGCACACCCTTCCCAGCAGCAGGCACAACAGCAACTGGGGCAGCAATCGGTGCTGGCGTTAAACTGGTTCCAGCAGTCCGGTGAATATCAGGCGCTCAGTTGGCAGGCGTTTAACAGTGCACGTCTGGCCTTTGATCAGTCGGCTTCGCTGATGGGCAAGCCCAAAGCGGTGATTGTCGATTTAGATGAAACCATGCTGGATAACAGCGCCTACAGCGCATGGCAGGCGAAGAATGGACAGCCTTTCAGCGATAAAACCTGGTCGGCCTGGACGCAGGCACGCCAGGCCAAAGCCGTGCCTGGTGCGGTAGAGTTTGCCCGCTATGTTAACAGTCATGGCGGCACCGTATTCTATGTCTCCAACCGCGACCAGAAAGATTACGCTGCCACGGTGGCTAACCTTCAGCAGCTTGGCTTCAGCGGTGTCAGTGAAAAAACGGTGAGCCTGAAAACCGACTCTTCAAACAAACAGGCACGCTTCGATGCGATTAAAAACGCCGGCTACAACGTCGTGTTGTATATCGGTGACAACCTGAATGATTTTGGCGGGGCGACCTGGCATCAGGGTAACGCGCAGCGTCAGGGGTTTGTCGAAAATAATCATGCGCGATTTGGCACCCAGTTCATTGTGTTGCCAAACCCACTTTACGGTGACTGGGAGAGCGGCATGGCAGAAAATTACAATAAGCTGACGCCTGAACAGCAGCTTTCAGTCCGTGAAGCGCGGCTGAGGGCCTGGAACGGTAAATAAAGTGTCAATATGATGAGCCTGCCGTGGGCAGGCTCTTTCACACCGCTGAGATTATTTACTTACCGCCGTCATTATTTTCACGCAAATTAAATTAACCATCTCTTGCTTTAATTTCACCCTTAACAAAGTTCGATTAACTGCTTATACAGAATAAAGGCGGTTGATCGTGCTATTCATAAATTCTGCATTTAAGAGTAATCCTGGCATTTCGCCTTGTTTCTGTTTTATCCATCTGACTAACGACAACGGTTTTGTATTTATTTGTCAGTTTTCATTTTTCGGCTTTATTTTTAATTATATGATTTTTATATAAAATAATTAAAGTAATTTAATTTTTATGTGGTGTGACCTCTTAAGATAATTTACGTGATCATGACGTTTGTTGAACAAATACTGACATATAGCGCCGGATGTTTCTGGCATAAAATATTCTGTGTGCATTAGTAATCATAAGCCGCTATAACCTATTAATGTGATGAGCTTCAGATTTCGTAACCCGTTCGCGGCGATTCAGTGAGCGGGTTCACTCCGTGGTCAGCCAGGAAGTGATATTCCCGGTCGTAGAGAGAAGATGATTGTGACGACACTTAAACCCTTATTAGCGAAAAATCGCAGTTGGGCATTACAGCGCCGCCAGCGTAACCCCGCCTATTTTGAAAAATCCTTATATCAGCAAAAACCGCACTCATTATGGATAGGTTGTTCAGACAGCCGGGTGCCAGCGGAGGTATTAACGGGATCGCATCCCGGCGAACTGTTTGTTCATCGTAATATCGCCAATATGGTTGTGGCAGAGGACGATAACCTGCTGAGCGTGCTGCAATATGCCGTTTTTTACCTTGGGGTAAAGCGAATCGTGTTGAGTGGTCATTACGGCTGCGGTGGCGTTCAGGCCGCCTTAGCCCTGCCGGGCAGCCCGTTAGCCACTGAGGACTCCGCTCTGGCCCGGCGTATTGCCTTTCTGCGTAGTGGATTAGAACGCCATCTTAGCCACGAAGCGGGGCAGGAGACGGAGAGCGAGACGCTTAATCGTCTGGTTGAAGCGAATGTTCTGGTGCAGTTCGCCAACCTGGTGGCAACAGAACCGGTACGGCAGGCCTGGCAGTCTGGTCAGGAACTTGACCTGTTTGGCTGTGTTTACGACCTGCAATCGGGTCATCTGAAAGAGTTGATTCAGCAATCTGCAGAGGAGTCTTCACCATGAATCTGGATACCTTACGCCGCGATGTGCCGGCAGGGCTGGTTGTGTTTCTGGTCGCACTGCCGCTCTGCCTGGGTATTGCACAGGCCAGCGGGCTGCCGCCTTTCGCCGGTTTATTAACGGGCGTTATTGGCGGAATACTCGTTACCTCCCTCAGTCCTTCACGTTTCGCCGTCAGCGGACCGGCCGCAGGACTGGTCACCATCGTCGTCGCGTCTATGGCGACCCTGGGCAGCTTCTCCGCGTTCCTGACCGCCCTGATTATCGCCGGACTGTTACAGTGCCTGTTTGGTCTGTTGCGCGCCGGACGCTTCATCGCGTTAGTGCCGGGTAGCGTTATCAAAGGCATGCTGGCCGCGATTGGTTTACTGCTGATTATGCAGCAGATACCGGTGGCGCTGGGGGCGGGCGGCAGCGTGAAGTTAGTGTCGCTGGTGAACGGGGAAATGACGTTCTCACTGTCGGCGCTGCTGGTGTCGTTAGTGGGCTTGTTCATTCTGTTTATATGGACAACCGGCCCCATTAAGCGCATTAAGGCGCTGGCGTGGATACCCGGGCCATTATTCGCCGTGCTGTTTGGCTGTGTGGTCACGGTCGCTGGCGCACGTTTGTTCCCTGAGCTCACCGGCGCTTTACCGCGCATTTCATTGCCCGCGTTTGACAGCGTTTCCGCCATGATGGCGGAGCTGGAAACCCCGGACTGGATGGCATGGCAGAATCCGCAGGTCTGGATCGTTGCCCTGACCCTGGCGCTGGTGGCCAGTCTGGAAACCCTGCTTAGCCAGGAAGCCCTGAAAAAGCTACGCCCGCAAAACCCTGCGCCCTCGCCAAACAGAGAGATGTTTGCGCAGGGGATCGGTAACCTGACGGCGGGCTTCCTTGGGGCTATGCCGATTACGGCGGTCATCGTCCGGAGTTCAGCCAACGTCAACGCTGGCGCACAAACCAAACTCTCTATCTTGCTGCACGGTGTCATGCTGCTGATTTGTGGGATGTGGTTTAGTGAAATGCTGAATGCCATTCCGTTGGCCAGCCTGGCGGCGGTGCTGTTGTACACCGGCTATAAACTGGCCGCGCCGCGCCTGTTTATCGAGCAGTTCCGTATGGGGGCACAACAGTACGTGCCTTTCCTGGCAACGATTATCGGGATCATCACGCTGGGCATGCTGGTCGGGATTGGGATTGGTATTGCGACACAGATTCTCTATAGCATCTACAAGAGTCACCGCAATGCGCTGCAGCTTACGCGTTACGACGACCACTACGTTTTGCGTTTCCAGCAAAACCTGACTTTTATGCACAATCCTAAACTGCAGGGCTTGCTGGATGAAATACCCGAAAATAGCGTGGTAATCGTAGATAACGATAATGCAGAATACATCGATCCGGATGTTAAGGCCGTGCTGAAGGATTTTGGTGATAATGCTGATAAACGGGGAATCCGCCTGAGTCAGTGGCCCGTGGCGGTTAAATAGTCACGCAGACCTCAACAGCCAGGTCGTTTTTTTTAAAAATCGGATATCTCGGATATCCGATTTTTTTATTTGTAAGACATAATGAGCAAGGATGTCTGCCAGTATGTTTATATCTCGTATCGGGTGTTAAACCCGTAACGTTCGCGCATTTACGGGTGCTTTTCTCTGAATGGCGCAGACAAGAATCAGGGTTAAATGATCATAACGCCATATACCCCGTGAGCGGCGTGATGGTAAGCCTCTTTGTGACAAGGTCCAGACGTATGCGCGTTAAGCTGTTTGAAGAGCACAATACTAAAAAGAGTGCCCTCTGGCTGTTTATGATTACTCTGATGTTCTGTTTTGTCGGCGGACATCTGCGTTTTCCCCATGACTTATCCCTGTTCTGGCCGGTGAATGCCTTCATCGCCGGGATGATGCTTCGCTATCCCTTTCTTCATCGAGCCCGTTTTTATCTTGTGTGCTACAGCGCCATGGTATTTAACGACGCGGTGTTTTCGGGCTGGGCGTTACCGGCCTTCACGCTGAATGTGGCCAATATCCTGTTTATCATCATTTGCGTGATGGTGATGGGGCGGCAGTATCAGCATGATTCCAGCAGTGAGCGCATATCGAACGCACTGCGTATTTTCCCTGCCTGTCTGTTGGCAGCGCTCGGTTGCGCCACCTGGGGAGGACTGGCGCAGGTAGGCAGCATTAACGCGGCCTTTGCTGACGCGTGGATGAACTGGTTCAGCGAGCAGTTTTCCACGGCGTTAATGCTGCTGCCGTTTCTGTTAACGTCACACTGGCGCGTCATGTTCTCAAGGCGCTTGCTGCAACTGGGCAAACTTGTCCCGTTAATCGCCGTGGTGTTGTCCCTGATCACGGGGGCATTAATGGGCGGCGCGGGCAGCCTCACGCTCCCGGTGCCCGCATTAATCTGGTGCGCCATTGTCTTACCGGTTCCCCTGACCACGCTGATCACGCTGATAACCGGCATTAGCCAAATCGTGTTGGTGTCGCACGGCGTCATGAACATTCAGGGCGATGCCAACCTGCTGCCGATCAGCCACCTGACCTCAGCGCGTCTGGGCGTGGCCACTATCGTCATGAGCCCGTTAATTGTGGCGGTGAGCATGGATGCCATTCGCCAGCTCAATGAACGTCTGGCGCTGCGTGCTGACTACGATTTTCTCACCCAGCTCCTGTCGCGTTCGGGGCTGTATGAACATCTGCGCAATGAACCCTTCTTTGAGCAACGTAAGGTGGGCGTCATCCTGCTGGATGTGGATTATTTTAAATCGGTCAACGACAATTTTGGTCATGATGCCGGTGACCGTGTCCTTGAAGAGATCGCCCGGCGTATTTCGCCATTAGTGGGTAATCACGGCCATATCTGTCGTTTTGGGGGGGAAGAGTTTGTGATTGTGCAGTTCGACCTGTCGCCAGAAATGATTTATTCGCTGGCCGAGGGGATTCGCCAGAGCATCGTCAAAGAGAAATTTTTACTGCACGGCAACGCGGTCACCGTCACCGTCAGCCTGGGGCTGGCAAACGGCCAGGCACAACCGGGTAACGCCTGGGCCGAGACGGTCAACCGCCTGATATCCGCCGCGGATAAAAACCTCTATATCTCTAAGCGAAATGGCCGCAATCAGACGTCCCCCTGCAATACGCAAAGCGAAGTTACCAGCGACGTTGCCTGAGCAGACGCCGCTGGAGACGATTAATTGACGGTGGTTTTCAGCGCTGCGCCTTGTTGATGGCGTTCCAGCGCCAGCTCAATCAGACGGGTGATCAGATCCTGGTAGCTCAGGCCCGCCGCCTGCCACAGTTTTGGATACATGCTGATATTGGTGAAACCGGGTAAGGTATTCACCTCATTGACGATAATCTCACCGTCATCGGTGTAGAACACGTCAACGCGCGCCATACCAAAACACTCCAGCGCGGTGAAGGCGGTGAGGGCCACCTGACGAATCGCATCATCTACAGCAGCAGGAATGTCAGCCGGTATCACCGTTTGTGCGCCGGTTTCGCTGATGTATTTGGTGTCGTAAGAATAAAAAGCATCCTTTACCACCACTTCGCCACAGGGGCTGGCTTCTGGCTTGTCATTGCCCAGCACTGCGCATTCGATCTCGCGACCTTTAATCCCTTTCTCTATCAAAACTTTACGATCAAAAGTAAAGGCCAGTTCCAGGGCCGGGAGTAACTCTGCCGCCGTATCAACCTTACTGACGCCCACGGACGATCCCTGATTGGCTGGCTTGATAAACAGCGGCAACCCAAAGCGTTCGATGACAGCCTCGGTGTCCAGATGATGCCTCTGTGACTGCGTCACGCTCAGCCAGGGCGCAACCTTTAGACCGGCATCCCGCAGCAGGCGCTTGGTGATGTCTTTATCCATGCTGACGGCAGAACCCAGCACGTCCGAGCCGACGAAGGGCAGCGAGGCCATCCGCAGCAATCCCTGCAGCGAGCCATCTTCACCTTGCGTCCCGTGGACCACCGGAAAAATAACGTCAAGTTGGGACAGGGGATGGGCATTATCACGGGAAATCAGTGGATGTTGAGGTTCACCGGGGATGAGTGCAACGTGTTTTGCGGTGCGATTCAGGGCAATCAGCGAGGGATTTTCAGCATTTAGCAGAAAGTTTGAGGCATCGTTAAGATGCCACTGGCCTTGCTTATCTATACCCAGCAGCACAACCTCAAACCGGGTTTTATCTATGGCATCAACAATATTTTTAGCCGACTGCAATGACACTTCATGCTCAGACGATTTCCCACCGAACACAATGCCAACTCGCTGTTTTTTCATCAAACCTTGTCCACGTAGAGGCAAATAAATACCATACCACGTGCGTCACAATAAAAAACAGGCAGACGCGCTTAATGCCTCGCCGTCAGAAGACGTGGCTAGCAGTCGGTAATTTTTTCATTATTCGAGACGGAGGAAAGAGACTTATGGGACACGCCTTTTAGAAACTCTTTTGACTCTTCATCGACCAGACGCGTCAGCGTGAGCTGTTCCTGAAATTTGGTCAGCAGAAGCTCCGCATCAGATTTAATCAGGCCGTCAGAGGACTCCAGAACGGTATTAATTGCCTGACTGATCGCCGAAATCAGCTCTTCAACACCGCCACTTTTGCCAACGGTCAGCGTCAATGCGCTGAGCAACAGTGACTGCGCTTCTGTCTGAGCAACCAGTTCTTTAGTTTCGGCATCCATTTTTGAAATCTTGGCCAGCATGCTAAGAACAGCGCTTTTCATCATGGTCTTCCTCGGGGTCTGTTTTACGTGTTGAACATTATTAGCGCATAGAAAACCACAGGCAACCGTGCGGTGATCGGATGATTCCGGTTATCAATAAGGGGAATGAGACGTCGCCAGAGAGGTTATCGGGTTAGGACATCTGGCAACGATAATCCCCCAAAAGCCTGGGTAACCGCTGGCCCAGATTACACCTTCACGACGCGTAAATGCTGCACGACACAAAAAAAAGAGTATCAGGCTGCTTTTACAGCAATGCGTAACGTCATTCAGCACTAAAGACAAGTAATCTGGCGTTTATTCTCGCGTTTGTCTGGCGCAGAGGCGGTTAAAATTTGTTTAACTCACTCTCAGCGCAACCCGATATGTATCGCAGAAAAATATATCTAAGAACGCTCCTTACCGGACTATCCATCGGAAGCGTCATACTGACGTCAGGTCTGCTGCTGGGCGCGTTGTTTCTGTTTCAGAAGAATAATATCGAAGAGTCACTGCTCGACAGCAATATCGCCTATGCGCGTAAGCTGGCGGATACAACCGATCATTACCTGACCATTGCCCAGCGCGAGCTGGCATGGAGTGCCAGTCAGATCGTCGATCTTAATGATGTCGGCAAGCTGCATCGCGAAACGACGCGTTTATTCCAGCAGTCCGGTTTTTTCAATTCGGTGGCGGTGTTGGATCGTCATGCCGTCATCGCCTCTGTTTCACCTGAAAGCCTGAGTCTGGTGGGCGTAAAGGTGGATACCCCAGAGACAGAGCAGGCAATCGCGGCCCGGAAACCTTTCATTTCCTCACCCTTTAATTCTCCTTCGGGAAATTACGTCGTGCTGCTTTCCCAGCCCCTGTTTTCGACAGATGGGCGTTATCTCGGTTTAATCTGTGGCACCATTTACCTGAAAAAACAGAGCATGTTGAGTGACGTCCTGAGCCAGCATTATTACGGTGATGGCACCTCAGTGAGTATTGTCAGTGATGACGGCTTCGTTATTTTCAGTCACGATCCTGCCCTGGTTGGCACCCGAATGGCATTGAGTCCGCAACTGCAAAAACGACTGGCTTCAACCTCAAATGGTCAGTTTATGATTGAGGACGCAGGCAAAAAATACCTTATTGGCTACGCCAGCCTGCAAAAAACCGACTGGAATATCTTTATGTCCGGTACGTCAGAAACCGTGAGTAGCCTGATGATACATACGGCCAGAAACGCATTCTGGTTTATCCTGGGCATCATCGTCCTCACGGCGAGCTGCATGGCTTTTCTGGCGGCGCGTATCTCTTATCCGCTGGAAAAACTGGCCGGTATGGTTCGCGAGGGCGGCAGCGATGCCAGCCCGGAACTGCTGTCATCGGTCAACACCTGGTATAACGAAGCGGACAGGTTAAGAGAGGCGGTTCAGCAACACCGTCAGGCCGTTGCTGGGCACGTTGCCGATCTGAATGATAAAGCCATGACCGATCCGCTGACCGGACTGAATAACCGTCGCGGCTTTTATGTCCAGGCGGAACAGCACAGTGAGGAGCGGGTGCAGAGCGCCATCGCGATCGATATCGATCACTTTAAAAAGATCAACGATCGCTACGGGCATGATGCCGGGGATGAGGTTTTAGTAAGCCTGGCAGGCCTGCTGCGTAAGCGATGCCGCACGCTGGATGTGGTGAGCCGCTTTGGCGGCGAAGAGTTTATTTTGCTGCTTCCCGGCACTGCACTGAGCGATGCGGCTGCCATGGCAGAACGTATCCGTGAGGCCGTCAGTATGACGTCATTTCCGTTTATCAGCGCGATGACCGTCTCTCTCGGCGTGGCAACGCTGAGCGACACGGATGATAAAGAGTCGTTGTTAAGGCGGGCAGATGAAGCGTTATATGCGGCCAAAGATGATGGCCGTAACCGGGTGATGGTCAGCCACGAAGGCGATATTTCTCGCTATCCTGCTGTCTGACCCCGGATGCGGTCTCTCAGCACATCTCACGCATTTTCCAGTGCAGCCAGTGATCCAGTTCGCTGTCTGCCAGCGGTCGGGAGTAGAAAAAGCCCTGCGCCTGGTCGCAGCCATATTCCGTCAATGCCTCGACGGTATCGACGCATTCCACGCCTTCGGCCAACACCACATAATCCAGCTCTTTAAGCATTGCGATAATATTGCGGGCGATGATGCGTGAAGCCGTATCCGACGACAGCTCACTGATCAGTGACCGGTCCAGCTTAATCACATCCAGCGGCATACGGCGAAGATAGCTGATATTGCTGTAGCCCGTGCCGAAATCATCAAGGGAAATGCCGAAGCCGCGCAGTTTCAGCATTTCAAGCCCGCGCATAGCGGAAGGGCTCTCCACGATGCGTTCTGTTTCAAGGCATTCGATCCCCAACAGCGAGGTCGGCAGTTTTGCCCTCAGCATCTTCTCTTCCAGCACGTCTGCAAAGCCATCAATCGAGAAATCACGCTCACTCACGTTAATCGTAATTGGCAGCTGGATGCAGCTGTTCCGCAGACGTTTCAGACGCGCGATCACGCTATCTATCACCCATGTGGTAAGGGCCGTAAGGATCTCCGTCTGCTCGGCAAGCGGGATAAACGTCGCGGGTGCGAGTTCACCTTGCACAGGATGGCGCCAGCGAATCAGCGCCTCAAGCCCGATAGGTTTGCCGCTTTGCAGGCAAATTTTGGGCTGGTAAACCAGATACAGCCCATTATTTTCCCGAAGCGCTCTCGCCAGATCGTTCACCAGCGTGAAGTCCTGGGTACGCCTGCTGTCTGTGGCTTCGCTAAAGCGCAAAGAGGGTAATCCGCGATCGATCGCTTCATGTAAGGCACTGACCGCCTGACGTAACGTTTCCTGGGGAGGAAAGATACCGGAGACAAAATCGACTTCACCGGTATGGGTACTCAGCGCCACCGACAAGCCTTCCCCCAGGTCCGCACTGATGCCCTCCATCTGGCAGGCCACCCAGTTTGCACTGATGCGGCTGTCCGCACGGGTCAGCACGGCAAATCGTCCGGTTGCAACGGTATAAAGAATATCGCTGGCAGCGGGGCGCAGCCGCAATGGCAGCAGCGTCGCCACATCTTTAAGCAGGCTTTCAACAGGACTCATGCCCATTGAGCGCGCCAGTTCATAGGCGCGTGGCATATCAATACAGTCAATCAGCACCAGGCGACGCAATGTGGTGTCACCGGCAGCCGTCAGATAATGCATGTCGCGGATCAGGCGCTGGCGATTCGGCAGATTTGTCACCGGATCGATAAATCCTGCCGAGTGCCATGCTTCCAGAAAAGACATGACCAACGACGACAGTAGCGTCAGCGTGGTGATTTGTGCAGGCGTAAAAGGATGAGGCTGAATATCTGTCACGCACAGCGTGCCCAAATTGATGCCGTCGCGGTTTTTAAGCGGCACACCCGCATAAAAACGAATAAAGGGCGCACCAATGATCAGGGGATGTTGCGCGAATCGGCTGTCGAGGTACGTATCCGGCACGACCACCGGAGAATCGCTGTCCACGGCATAGCGACATAGCGAGTCCTCGCGGGAGGAACGCTCCAGCTTAAAATTGTGCGCAGCACGAATATACTGAAATTCATCATCAATAACCGAAATAAAGCTTCCGGGAATGCTCAGTGCCTGACTGGCAAGCCTGACAAATTTTCTCAGCACATCATCCCGACTTTCATCGGGGTAGCGAAGGGCCTCAAGGGCACGAGTGCGGCGTTCATGATCACCGTCGAGATTCATAAGCATGTGTGTCCTCCGCCCCGGATTGCTCACGGCGCGAAATTAAAAAGAAAAAGTGGCGGATAAAAAGCACCGGAACAAGGCCAGATTCAGCGAAAGGAAAATTAAAATAGTTTTTTTTTCTCGCTGAATAATAGGCGTGATTTGGATTTCTGTCTCTTTTTATTTTCTTTAATGAATTTATCAGTTATCAACGATGCAAACATTTAATCAATTTTTGAATTTTATTTTTTCAATAACGCTGCCACAATAACCTCAGAAGAGTAGCGCGCTATTGTTTTGCCCGCAACTATTAGATGTGAATATTTTATTGAAGTGTTTTTTTTACGTCGCAACACCGGGGAAATACCATGAATATTCTAAAAAATTTTACGATTAGACGCGTTGTTCTGTGGATACTTATCGCTGCCGTAATGATTATTGCGTTAGCCGGCGCGTATGGTTCACGGATAATAAACGACATTGACCGCGAAGCCAGCCGCAGTAATGCCCTGACTCAACAGCTTATTTTCCTTAACCGCGCCAGTGTGCAAGTGCAGACGAACGCCACGGCGAACCATGCGGACATTGCTTCTCAGGCACCGGCGGGTGATGAATGGCAACGTTATCGCACCGCTCTGACCAGCGCGCCTCAGGATTACCCTGCGGCGGCTCAGGAACGGCTCGCCGCGCTTGAGCAGCAGCTTTCTGCTAATGCGGCCCCGCTGCGTGAGGAACATCAGCGGCTGGTGAATCTGTTTCTGATTACGCTCGCTGCGGTCGCTGCGCTGCTCATTTTTTGCGATCGCTATCTTGTCATCCATCTGGTGCGGCCGGTAGCAAAACTGCGGGCGCACTTCCGCGTGATTGCTGATGGTGATCTGACACGTGAACCCGAGGACCTGGGTAAGAATTGTATCGGGCTAATGGTTCCTTTATTAAAAGAAATGCAACAAAGTCTGTTGAATACCGTCCAGGCTATTCGTGATAACGCGTCCGTTTTACATTTTGAGGCGGGCGATATTGCAAAAGGCAATGCCGATCTGTCGAACAGAACGGCCACCCAGGCGGCGGCGCTGGAGGAGGCTGCGGCCAGTATGGAGCAGCTTACGGCGACGGTTCGCCACAATGCTGAAAACAGTCGTGAGGCGCGTGAGCTGGCGAGTGTTACCGCCCAGACGACCCAGAAAGGTGAGCAGTTGGTGAAAACCGTGGTGACCGCTATGGGTGTGCTTGCCGAAGGCGCTGAGAAAATCCGCCAGTTTACTGCCACCATCAACGGTATTGCGTTCCAGACCAACATTCTGGCGCTCAACGCGGCGGTTGAAGCTGCACGTGCCGGTGAGCAGGGACGCGGTTTTGCGGTTGTAGCCAGTGAAGTTCGCTCACTGGCACAGCGCAGCGCAGAAGCGGCGAAAGAGATTGAAGGGTTAATTGGCAATACGGTAGCGCGCATCGGCGAAGGGCGCGGTGCGGCTGACAGCGCCGGAAGCACGATGGAAGAGGTGCTGCGCAGCGTGGGCAGCGTTAACGAGCTCATCAGCCAGATCGCGCTGGCATCGGAAGAGCAAAGCAAGGGCATTTCTCAGGTGACGCTTGCCGTGGCTGAGATTGACCGCGTGACGCAGCAAAACAGTACGTTGGTACAGAAGATCTCGGCGTCGGCAGAGAGTATGAGTAACCAGACGGAAACGCTCACCAGCGTGATAACCCGGTTTACCTTACCCGCGTCGTCAGCGGCCAGTGTTGTCGTCGCTAAGCCCGTCCCGGCAAAGCGTCATATCGCATCTGTACCGACCAAAGACGATGAGGCCTGGGTGGCGTTTGGCAGATAATCGACGTCTGTCTCATCAGATATAAACGCACTGATGGGCTGGTTATAGGCAGCAGGCGGACCCGTTTCCTGCTGTGTTTTTTAAAACCTCGCGGCTAAAGCGGGGTTTTTTGTTGCCCGTAAATTCATTAATCCTTAATAAATATTTACTTACATAAACGCAGCGTAAAATAAAATCTAAAACTTTGAGTCATTTAAATATAACGACGCTTCGCTTAATAAAAAATAAGCGCTGCCGATCAGACGTTTTTTTTCCAGGCAAATAATCCCGTAGCAGGCGAAGCCGCTGGTTTGACATTTCAGCAGATAAGATTAAAAATCCTTATGAAAGGTGTGCTGCAACGGTTGCAGACAGAGGTCTCAGCCGACACTGAACTGATCGGCTGACGTACTGTTACCCTACTTCATCCACAGGGAGCCTGGTTTGGGAAATTCAATCGTCCGACGGCCCGTGCCCGTCCAGAATAATGTTCGTGAACTGCGAATTGCTGCCGGCCTGTCGCAGGAAGGTGCCGCTGAACGCTTTGATCTGAGTTTGCGCGCCTGGCAGACCAAAGAAGCTACGGCGAAGGTGGCCTTGCTGAGTCAAGGGGAGTACGAACTGCTGCTGCTGCTGGCAGGGCGTCATCCTCACTATGAACTGGTGCCGCAAGACAAAAAATAGCGATTTTTACCGTTTGACAGAGTAAAGCCGTCTCTGGCTATGAAGTTCAGGCCTGAACGGACGATAACTGCAATACCGGGCACTATGTAAGAGCAGGTGTCGCTATCAGTGCAGATCTCTGATAACTGACATTTTGCTGCACAGGCGGACCTTTGTTGCGGCTTCAGGTTGATGTATTGCGCGTTACCTGGTTCTGTCTGATTGCAGGCGTCCTCTTTTTACTGTGAGATGCCCGGCCACAGTATATGACCTCAGGAGGACACACTCTGAAGCACTCAACTGAAAGCGGCTCCGAAGAAGCACGCATACGTGCGCTGGCCCAGTACCAACTGATGGACACGCCGCCCAATGAAGCCTTTGATCGACTGACTATTCTGGCGGCCAGATTGTTCTGTGTGCCGGTGGCCTTCGTGTCGCTGATTGATGAGAAACGTCAGTTTTTTAAGTCTCGCTATGGTCTGCAAATTACGGAAACCTCACGAAGCGTCGCGTTCTGCCATCACACGCTGGAAAGCGACGATATCCTTTGCGTTCCCGATGCGCTCGACGATCCCCGTTTCTCTAACAGTCCGTTGGTGCTGGGTTATCCCTTTATTCGGTTTTATGCCGGCGTCCCACTGATTACGCCAGACGGGCACCGTATTGGTACGCTATGCCTGACCGATAATCATCCCCGCCCCGCAATGAGCACAACGGATCGCCACAACCTGACCGATCTGGCCGCACTGGTCATGGACCGCATGGAAGTTCATCGCATGGCGGTTCTGCGCCATGCCAGCCAGCAGCGCCTCGAAGCCATATCGGTAACCTCACCGGACGCGATCATCTGTACTGATTTGAACCGTGGTATTACGTTCTGGAACCCTGCCGCGACGAAAATGTTTGGCTATGACGCTGACGAAATGGCCGGTAAATACGTCGCCGGGCTGATCCCTGAACGCTGTCAGACCGATTACCGTAATGAGCTTGACCGACTTGAACATGAAGAGGGCGCGATCTCTACGCCGCGTACCTTGCAGATTTGGGGCAAGCGATGCAACGGCGAGGAGTTTCCAGCGGAGGTCTCTTTTTCGGGCTGGCAGGAGGGCTTTGAGCGCTATATTGGCATGATCATTCGGGATGTGACGTTACGCTATGAAAGCGAAGCGCGACTCTGCGAACTGGCCTCACTGGATATGCTTACCCGGCTTGCCAGCCGGAGTGCCTTCATGACGCAACTCAGCAAGCTGACGGAATCCGGTGTACCTTACACGCTGCTGATGACAGATTTGGACAGCTTCAAAGACGTGAACGACACGCGCGGTCATGCGGCAGGTGACGCTTTGCTTTGCCATGTGGCGGAGCAGATCCGCGCTGTCTGCACCCACGCTATCGCAGCGGCCCGTTTGGGGGGCGACGAGTTTATCGTTTTACTGCCCTGTGGCTGTGATGGCGCAATGGATATTGCCCAGCGGCTCACTGCGGCTATCCAGACACCTTTTTATTACATGGGTTCTGCGGTGGAGGTCGGCGCAAGCACCGGTGTGGCAAGCTTTCCCCTGCATGCAAGTGATATGTCTTCAGTGATGTCGGCTGCGGATTTGGCGCTGTATCGGGCTAAAGCAAGTGGCAAAGGGCAGTCTGTCCTGTTTCAGCCTGAATTTCGCGAGGCTGAATTAGGTCGACGTCGGTTTGAACGTGAACTGGAAGCCGCTGTTCGCCAGCAGCAGTTCGTGCTGCATTATCAACCGCGTTTTGATGTGTTCAATGGCGAGTTAATGGGCTGTGAAGCGCTGGTTCGCTGGATGCATCCGGCCCGTGGCCTGCTGCTTCCCTCTGAGTTCATCGATATGCTGATCAAAAGCCCACTGTCCATCACCCTGGGAACATGGATTATTCAGTCTGCTGTCAGTCAGGTTAAACAATGGCGGAGTCAAAACCTGCCTCTGCGAGTCAGTATTAACCTGTTTCCGCGCCAGCTAATGGAAGCTGGACTTGAAGAGGTGATTCGTCAGTGTGCCGGAGAAGATGCAGGCTTTATCGATCTCGAAGTCGATGAACCGCTGCTGACCGATGTGGGGGAAAGTACATCTCAGGTGTTAGAGGCCGTTCAGGCTACCGGGGCGTTATTTATCATCGATCACTTTGGTCGCAGCCTTGCCTCGCTCAGCCTGTTACAGCATCGCTGCATCGCGGGACTCAAAATTGATCAATCCCTTACTGTTCAGCTTGAGAACAGTAACAAAGCCCGATTATTGATCAACGCTATCGCGTCACTGGGTAAAAATATGGGGATCAGCGTAGCAGCAGAAGGCGTTGAGAACCGCGCCCAGCACGAGTTCATTTGCGCGGCAGCATGCGATATTTTGCAAGGCAACCAAACCGGTTCCCCTGTTAGCGCATCACGGTTTGAAACCCTCTATCTTACGCCTTCGCATTAACTGGCAGGGTGGCGAGGGGATATGACAACCTCGCCATAGCATTGCTCACCAGGCTTACCCTTTCCCGGCATCATAGCGGCAAAAAAAACGGCACCGTGAAAGGTGCCGAAGTAAGCAACGTTTGGTCAGGACAATCATTGTGATAATCAACTCACAATACTGTTATCGACGCCCTGAACAGAACATTGAGCGAGGTCGAGAAGACTTTGCAAAAGTGTGATGTATAACGGGTTTTGAGCGTTCAAACGGCACATATCAGCAAAAAATTAGAGACCTGTTTCAGGTATGAAGAAAAATTATCTGATTCCGACTGGCGACAATCCAGATGGTGAACTAATTTGATAACGCTGTTTGGAAGTCATTTAGGATTTCCCTGAGAACTCCGGCCCGACCCTTTAACGAGGTGCGGGCATTTTTTTATCGGTGTTACAGCAAAAAAACGGCTTCTCTGATAGCGAGAAGGCATTGGCTGGCAGCATGGATAGGATGCACCTGTCCGGGACGTCAACCATCGCACCAGGCCTGGCAGCAGGGCGCTACGGCGTTGAAGTCAGGTTCAGATGTGATGTTGAGCGAAGGTCAGAGTCAGGCAGACGCGGTATAACCGGCGTGCTGATTGATCAAAAGCGGGGTTTTTCAACGTTACTGACTGAACAGCAGGGTCAGAAGTCCACGATAGTGCAACCTGTCATCTTCACTGGTGGCTTTTTCAAGACAACCGATAAGCTTCAGACAGATGATGCGTCGACTGACGGGCTTATTCTCGCGAAGTATTTCAACGGCTATCCGCCCCAGGGTTTCAAGCTGGCGTGGATGATCAATCTTGTTGAAATAGTGTGCCAGACCGTTAGTTTTTTCCGCAGGTGGCAAACTGCCCTGGCGCATAGTGTTCCTTAGAACAAAGTAGAAAGAGTTGTGCGCAACTTAACCGATCCTGGGGACCGCTGTACAGGAGAATTACCGATCCCGCTGAAAAGAAAAACAGGAGCCGCCTGGCTTACTTTTTTTGATGCGCGGCGTGGCGACGGCGATCCCAAATCAAGACAAACCCTCAGCCTTAACATGGCGAATATATCGGCTGGCTGGCGAGCTGTTGTGTCTCCTTAATTCTCCCGCCACTTCACAGGCTAAAAAAAACAGGCCCGTCAGCAGGCCAGGTATTTTTGGCGATTTTCATCATGCTTCTGTCCGTTGAAACACTAACGCGCATACTCTGTAGGGTTATATTTTTCGGGTTATCTGGCGTTTTATATCGGTATCAAAGAGGTTGTCTGGCGAAAATAATAAAGCAGGGCAGGCTACAATACAGAACCGAGCCTGCCCAGGCGGAGACAGAACGACAGATGCCCTGCGAAGCCTTCTGGCATCGGCGCTGGCACGGTAAGCCCTGACCAGATCCTGTTTAAGATTATTCTATTTCGTGATGTTTATTAAAATTTAAAACTATAAATTTTTTATTTTTCATAAAGTTAAAAAATGCATCTCAAAGGTAAGATATTCAGGTGGATGGAATAATCCTGGGGCTGTCAGGAAATATTTTTGTCATCTGTCATGTCACCACTAAAATAAATGATATAGCCATAATTAATCTGTTATGTGAGGAGGAGAACGTGTTATTTCACGACGATGAGAAAGGTCATCTTATTCTTGGCGAAGCCGTGGTCAGCCTTGCTCTCGGTGACAGAGAAATAAGTATCGATACGCTTATCGCAGAACTTAACCAGATGGCGGAAGAGGAAACCCGAGACAGTAGGTTGGCGGAAATTTGTGATGCCCGCCACTGGCTGAAACAGTTCAGGCTGTCGCAGGTGCGTTCAGATTCAGGACTGCGTTGGCTGATGGCCGCGAGCCAGGACGAAAGCGGTAAGCCGCATGAAAATGTGATTCGTCTCAGGCCTGAAGAAGACGAAGACAGATAACGTGGTGAGCAAAGGTGTACAAAGGGGGCAACGATTTCACCTCGTCATGTACAAGATCGGCGTCAGGATGGATGCGGGGCAAAAAAGTTAAGGATCTGATACTCACGCAAGTGACTGTTATAAATGGCATAGCACTTTTTGCACCATTCGGCGTGCGGCGGGCACCCGGAATTCCTGTACAATTTTCCAGATGTTGTATAAGTTTAGTGACCAAGTCTTGGTTAGAGTTTACTCACTTTCACATCTGGAGGTTTAACATGCGTCAGAACGAAACTACGTCGAACACCGTACGTGATATTGCCCGTTATTTTGGCAACGACACGCAGCCTTCTGAAAAAGAAACACTGGGTCAGGTTATTCTTGAGATACTGCACGCCGGTAAGAGCCTGAATCGTAAGGCCATCTGCAGCTCGCTTATCCGTCGCCTCAGCCAGTCGGCGGGCCCGCAGGAAGAGCAGCATTATCAAAAACTTATCGGCATGCTTTTTGACCGCTGAAATGAGTGCCGCGTTGCGTTAACCGATTACAACGTCCCGCAGCATTAATCTGAACGGCCAAAAAAGCAGGTCATTAGAGGCCTGAGCGTTTGAGGCTGGGTTGCCCGTTTTTAGAGGGCACAATGTCATCAGAGATGCGGGTATGCAGAAAGATAAACTTGAGAAACTCACCGAGATAGTGATGGGCGAGGCGGTGACTGCGCTACTGGACAGTAATGACAAAATCAGTGGTGCCACGCTCGCTAACAGACTGAAGTCTATGCTGGTAAATGAAGCAAATGCAGCACGGCGCGAGGCGATTGAGATCGCGCTTGCTGAAGTGCGAAGTGAATTTGCTTCTGCGCGCGATCCGATGGAGTCTGCCGTTCTGGCATTTGGTCAGAGCGTTTCTGACAGTCGCCGCAAGCATTGATGATGGCTGATCCCTTCTCATAAAAAACCTGTTACTTACCCAAGAGTAGTTTCAATAAAGACTACTCAGGACAAGCACATCCCCACTTCGTCCAACTGGCGAGGGTTATGATGTGTTCACCCTAAACTGAGACTGATAAGAAGACTCATCATGCAGAACAACATCGACATTCAGCAAAGCACGACTGAAGTGGAAATTATGCGCCTCTTTCGCAGTGCGGGCGACAAACTTCAGGCTGAAAGTGCAGTGCTGGATGCAGTGATTCGTAATATTGTCATCCACGGGCAAAAAGTCACCAGCAAAGCCATTATTATCAGTTTAATCGCCGAACTGGAGTGTACAGAAGACGTTGTACAACTGGATGTGCTTCGTAGCTGTCTGGAGATCGTGGTAGGGCGGACACCTTCAGACGAACAGCCATAAACGCCTTTCACCGCAGGGAAGACCTACGTGAAACAGCGATGTTGAGAGCCGGGTTTGCGACAGTGACTGCCCGGCATCCCCAGTAGGTAAGGGCAGTAATTAAAAATCAGTGAAGCTGTTTTGAGAGCAAGCGAATCGCCTCCTGGCACGCTCTCTTTTCATCGTGCTCTGTGCTTTGCTCACTGAAGTTGTGCAGCGAACGCAGTATATCCTGCAGATGGACTTCGCCATCCGGTTTAAGCAGACGGGCGACTATCCTGCCAATAACGGTGTAGATATCTTCAGATGCGGTGTCGTCGCTCATCTGACCTCTGTCAGCCGGAGAAGGGGCTGCTGGGTTAGCGCTGTAATCATGTTGGTAACGTTAATGGCATCTGATCGGGCGCACGACGCACGACGGCTAAAAGGGGCATCCGTCGCGTCGCGCAAGACTTAGTGAAGGTGATGAAGGTGAGTGACGTTGGTTTCAACGGAACTGTTGTTTTCAGACTGATGGGAAAACATTTCTACGCGTATCTCCTCCATGGCCCGCAAGGCTGCACGAAGCCTGACTTCATCCTGCTCGGTATCCAGAAACTGCTGCAGCCTCTCAAGGAGAATGCTCCAGGAAATAGCCGCATCCTCATTCAGTAGCTGCGTCACCATCTCACCGATGATGATATCCGTCATTTTTTCGTCAAAAACGTTATTCATATTCTCCCCGAATGGCGATTCTGAGACCGCAAGGTTAGCACAGGTTAGCCCGGCGGATAGGTGCTCAGCATCAAAATGAGAATCCACCGACCCGACTGTGACGACGCCGTTCCCCTGATGTTAATGCGCGGCAGGCTCACCGTTGACTGGTCTTGTGTTTTTTACGGCCAACAGAATAAGTTTCTTTCGGTTATCATTCAATTCATCATCTGTGCGATTTGCGTATTTCTGTCGATAAAATTTGCCCGGACTCGGCCGGGCAATGGTAAGCAAATCGCCCGCGCGTGGGTAAAACGCGGGCGGCAGTGTACAGAGCGACGCCTTTAAGCCGTACGGAATACAGACACCATATCGCGCAAATCACCGGCTCGTTTTGCCAGTTCATCCGCAGAAGAGGCTGACTGTTCAACCAGAACGGCGTTTTGCTGTGTCACCTGATCCATCTGATTGACCGCAATATTAATCTGGCTCACGCCGCTGCTTTGCTCTTCAGAAGACGATGAAATATCGCGGATCAACTGGGAGGTTTGTTCAATCGCCTCAACACTTTGTTTCACTTTGCTGCCTGCGTCCTGCGCCAGCGTTAAACCTTCATTCGATTGCACAACGGACTGCTCGATCAAGCCTTTAATCTCTTTCGCTGCGCTGGCAGAACGCTGTGCAAGCGCCCGCACCTCAGCGGCGACGACGGCAAAACCTTTGCCCAGTTCGCCCGCGCGCGCGGCTTCAACAGCCGCGTTGAGCGCCAGGATATTTGTCTGGAAGGCAATACTGTCGATCACCGATGTGATTTCTTCGATTTGTCCTGAACTGCTGCGAATTTTCTGCATTGTCGCCATAACGGAGGTCATCGCTTCGCCGCTCTTCAGGGCAGCGCTGGTTGCGGATACCGCCATATCAGACGCGTAGCGCGTGTTATCCGCATTCTGCTTAATGATTGAAGAAAGCTGTTCCATGCTGGCGGCCGTTTCTGCCAGTGAAGCCGCCTGCTCTTCAGTGCGGGAAGACAGATCGTTATTACCCATCGCAATTTCTTCAGAGGAATGTGCAATGGTTGACGCGTTATTTTTGATATTCGACACCAGATGAGAAAGACGCTGCTGCATTTGTGCCAGCGCATTCAGTAATTCAGCAATCTCATTTTTACCCGACACGGTTATCGCAGTTGTTAAATCACCTGCAGCCACTTTACTGGCAAGCGAAACGGCTTCTTTAACCGGGCGGGTAACGGAACGACTAATCATCATCGCCACAAATATTGCCAGTAACGCAACGGCCAGCAGTGCGCCCAACAAGATATATTGTGACTGACGACGCTGATCGATTTGGTCGTTAAGTGTTTTACCCAGTTGCAGGCTCAGTTTAACGCCAAGATCGTTATAGGTGTTGATGGCCTGGGTAAACTCTTTTACATACTCTACTGGGGTAATTTGAACATTTTTTGCAATAAACACGCCATCGGCCATGTTAAGGACGTTCGCTGAACGCTGATAGGCATCAATGGCAATTGGGCTGAATTCCGATTTTAAATCCGGCTCGACGGCAAACGCTTTATTCAACACGTTGCTGAATTTTTCCAGCGCCGCTTTGCCACCGTCAATCTGGTATTCCATAGCACCGCGTGCGGATTCTGCTGCTTTATCACCCGCTGCAATCACGGATGTCCCCGCGGCCCTGATGCGTCCGAGGGTTTCGGTTAACTCAGGCAACCTGCCATATATACTCATAATAAGTTGATAAGTATTCAGGTCTGCATCTAAAGAAAGGCCATACAGATCCAGAATATCTTGATTAGTGTCCAGTAAGTTCTGAATCACCTGAGCATGGCGTGACAGACTGGTGGCGAGTGTCAGTTTGCCAGACGAGACGTCTTGCTGAAGCTGCGACCAGGCTGTTTTGACCTCATCAAAACGCTGTGTCGGCTGGGCATGAGTATCATACTGATGTAACTCAGCGGCGATTTTCGTAGTCTGCGCATCTATCTGAGCGGCAAGTTCCAGGCGTGGGGCGTTATCATATTTATTCAGTGAAATAGCAATAGCACTTTCAGCGCGGTGACGCTGAATCAGGTTAAGTAAAGTCAGGATCTCTTTTTCGACCGGTACGCCCTGCAGCTCTTGTTTCTTAGCATCAATGGCTTGATTACCCGTCTGGATAAATAAATAGGTTGGTAAGGCAAATAAAACCAAGGCAAAAATTCCCAGTATCAGGAATTTTGTCGGTAGACTGATTTTATCGAGAATATTTTTCATTTATTGAATTCCAGGTGAAATGGTGTCTTTTGATGAAGATCATCAAAAATTATTTTTTTAGTCTTTTTATAATCTGATACAAGAATGCATATTTATCATGGCTTTGCGTATAAAAAGCAGGCGTAATGTGCCTGTTTAAACACGCGGGGGAGATTCTACTTTCCATAGTGAAGAGTATTATAGAATGCGTTGTGTTATTTTCCATGATCGAAATGCACAATATTTTCTTTTGGATGGGGTTAAGCCAAATTAACGGTTTTTATCAGCGTTATTCTACTAATCATAAATAGGTATTGGGTTGGTGGTGATTTATAAATACGCTTGGCGATCTAAAAAAATAAAAAATATTAAAGTTTTAATAAGCCACGCCGATAATGCGCGCGTTTAATTACAGCGTGTATTTCAAGGTAATATTTATAAAGCATGCTAGCATGCGCCCACGCAAAAATTAAAGTGATAACACGTTACGTTCGTCTCTCTACCGTCAAAAGAGAGGCGTGACGCACGGCTGGTACCCTGCGAGCCCTTTACCTTGTGGGCCGACCCAACAATAACAACCTGTGCCATAACGCTTAGGTAAGATGATACCGTGGGGTCAACAGAGCCTGCCGTTTTCATGTGCTGATGCGGGCTTATCTTCCTCTTTTGCTGGTACGACATCCTGCGGTGCTGAGGTGCTACCTGACCGTTCATACGCCACCGGCAGTGCAAATCGCGGTAATGAGCGCGGCAAACCGAACGATTATGCTGCAGAAATGAGTTTGATATTATTTTTTCTGCACTGAAAGCATGCGGGTAAACTATTTTTAATAAATTTGTTGTTTGTAAATATGTTTATTTATTACATCTTATTAGTTTATAAAATCACATCCGTCAAACTTTTTTATAAATTAAGAAAAAATCATAATTATCAGTGGGTTGTTATTCTATAATTATTATTAATGCTTTTTTTACTGGGGTTTTTTTTAATTTAACCGATACCTGTTTTTCACCATAAACAGGGACTCCAAATGAAAATCTCTACGCGCCTGACTATCAGCTTTGGGCTGTTAATTACGCTGTTTATTATATGCACATCGGTGGCCTACACTGGCCTGAATAATGCCCGTGACGGCATGGATGATGCCGTCAATGTCAAAATGAAGAAATACCGTCTGGGTATGGATATGTACGGTGGGTTACGCGATATGGCGGTGATTGTGCGTAACCTTGCACTACTCAACGAAGCCGATCAGATGCAAAAAGAATGGCAGCGCATCGTTACGCAAAAAGCCCGCTATATCGATAACCGGGAGCGGCTTGCCGCAATGGTCGCAAAAGATTCAACCCCGCAGGCCAGAGAAGCCTTCGATAAAATCGTGAGCAGCGAAGGCCCTGTTCTGGCGGCCCTGGAGCACGCGGGACAGCTGGGGTTGCAAAACAAACAGCAGGAATCGGTAACCTATCTCATTAAAACCGTCAGGCCGTTGCAGGGCCAGTTGCTGGACGCGTTAAAGGAGATGACCAATATTCAAATGGAGGACAGTGAGCAGTCGGTGGAAAGCACCAGTCAGAACGTCCGCAAAGCAACGTTGATTTTAATGATCCTTGCCTCGCTTTCCGTTGCGGTTTCCGTGGCGGCGGGTTACATCATCACCCGCGTGTTAATGCGTCAGTTGGGCGGCGAACCCGCGCAGGCGCAGGCGCTGTCTGCCGCCATTGCCAGTGGTGATCTCACGGCCCCGGTCACCTTGCGCCATAATGATTCCACCAGCCTGCTGGCCTCACTCGCGAACATGCAAACCAGCCTGCGAAGCCTGGTTACGCAAATTAAAGAATCGGCGGGATCGGTAGCATCCGCCTCCGACGAAATTGCACAGGGCAACACTGAACTGTCATCACGCACCGAACAGCAGGCCGCCGCCCTGCAGGAAACGGCGGCCAGTATGGAACAGCTTACTGCGACGGTGAAAAGTAACACCGCCAGCGCTCAACATACCGCTACCGTGGCCAGAGATGCAGCGATGCTGGCCCGCACCGGTGAGTCAGAAGTGCAGTTAATGTCCCACACCATGAATGAAATCGCGCTCAGCGCGACCAAAGTTCGCGACATCACGGGTGTGATTGAAAGCATCGCGTTTCAGACCAATATTTTGGCGTTAAACGCAGCGGTTGAAGCCGCCCGTGCGGGTGAAGAAGGGCGCGGGTTTGCCGTTGTTGCAGGCGAGGTCAGAACACTGGCGCAGCGCAGTGCCACCGCAGCAAAAGAGATCAAGGAACTTATCGAACGCGCCGTAGAGCAGGTGGACAGCGGCGTGCATGTGGCGGCGGGCACCGGAGAAAGCATATTAAAAGTCGTTGGCATGGTGAACGAGCTTGCGGGGGCAATGGACGAGATTTCAATGGCCTCGTCGGAGCAGATGCAGGGGATTTCTCAGGTCAGTATTGCCGTCAGTCAGATGGATGGCGTCACCCAGAACAACGCCGCGCTGGTTGAAGAGTCTTCATCTGCTTCGCAATCCCTGTCTGAACAGGCACATTCGTTACGTGGGATGGTTGAAGCCTTCAGGGTGTAGCTGCGCGTCAGAGCGGTTTGTCACCTCAGACTAACCGCTCACTCATGCCTTGCTTTGCCTTGTCGATGAAAATGGCCCTGTGGCAGGCACCGTTTTCAACATTAATAAACATTATTTTTACAACGGCTTATCGGGAATTTTACCTGCGGCTTACCCGTGTTTTTCCGGCGTTAAGGCAAATTTTGGCTTTCAGTGCGGGTGATTTTTTGTGTAGAGTATCTCCCTGAACGGGGCATTGCCTGACATGACTGATGGCAATGTGACTGCAGATCCTTGCTGCAGCCAGCCCATGCTGATAAGGAGTTTTTAATCGTTATGCGTATTACGCCACCCTGAGTTTTCCCCCTCCTTTGCCGTCCTGAAGCTGTCCGGACGCGCATCACTAACATCCCGTCTGTGGATGTGATTCTGTCTGTCTGAAATCTGCCCTTATGGGTTAACTGCATCCAAAATTTGAGAAAAAACTATGTTGCTGTCCTCGACGAGAAAGGACTGGCTGGGGAACGTCCGTGGTGACGTACTGGCCGGTATTGTTGTCGCGCTCGCGCTGATTCCTGAAGCGATCGCCTTTTCTGCCATCGCCGGTGTCGATCCCCAGGTCGGTCTCTATTCCGCATTCTGTATCCCGGTGGTTATCGCCTTTTTTGGCGGGCGTCCGGCGATGATTTCTTCGTCCACCGGTGCGATGGCGCTGCTTATGGTTACGCTGGTTAAAGAGCATGGGCTGGCGTATTTGCTGGCGGCGTCGTTGCTCACCGGCGTACTTCAGGTGATTGCGGGTTATTGCAAACTCGGAAACCTGATGCGCTATGTGTCGCGCTCGGTGGTCACGGGCTTCGTTAATGCGCTGGCCATTCTGATTTTTCTGGCCCAGTTGCCGGAGCTTACCCATGTAAGCTGGCATGTTTATGCGCTCACCGCTGCGGGCCTGGCGATTATTTATCTGTATCCCCTGGTCGATAAAACCCTGCCTTCTCCGCTGATCTGTATTGTGATACTGACCGCGGCCTCACTGCTGCTGCATCTGGATGTCCGCACCGTGGGCGATATGGGCAAGCTGCCTGACAGCCTGCCGGTTTTTCTGCTGCCCGATGTGCCTTTTAACCTGAATACCTTGCTGATTATTTTGCCGTACTCCGCAGGCCTTGCCATCGTGGGATTACTGGAGTCGATGATGACGGCAACCATCATTGATGACATGACCGACACCACGGGCGACAAAAACCGGGAATGCAAAGGGCAGGGGATTGCCAACATTTGCACCTCTTTTATGGGCGGGATGGCCGGTTGCGCGATGATTGGTCAGTCGGTGATCAATGTAAAATCAGGCGGGCGCGGAAGGCTTTCCACGCTGACTGCCGGCATTACGTTGCTGGTGATGGTGGTGTTCCTGCGCCAGTGGGTCTCTCAGATCCCGATGGCGGCCCTGGTTGCGGTGATGATCATGGTTTCTGTCGGCACCTTTTCCTGGCGGTCGGTGGCGAATTTGCGCACCCATCCTCTCTCAAGCAGCGTGGTGATGATCGCCACCGTGTTAGTGGTGGTTTTTACCCACAATCTTGCATTTGGCGTCATCGTGGGCGTGCTGATTGCGGCATTAAATTTTGCCACCAAAGTGGCGCGCTTTATGGCGGTCAGTTCAGTGCGAACAGGCGAGTGCCGTCACTATACCGTCACCGGGCAGGTGTTTTTCGCCTCCGCCGATCGCTTTGTCCGCTGTTTTGACGTTCAGGAGACGCTGGAAAAGGTGGTGATTGACGTCACCCATGCTCATTTCTGGGACATCACCTCTGTGAATGCGCTTGATCGCGTGGTGGTTAAATTTCGCCGCGCTGGGGCAGATGTAGACATTCGTGGCATGAACGCTGCGACACAAACCGTTGTCGATCGCTTTGGCGTACACGATAAACCCGAAGAAGTTGAAAAAGTCTTTGGCGGGCATTAACCGTTCCGGGCCTGATGCTCAGGCCCGCTCATCCTGACGCGTCTCGGCAAGCGCTATGTTGCATGAATGGAACCGGGTTAGCAGCATGCTGTTCACTATTATGGTCATATCAACGCCAGGGTTTGGTATTTCTCTACCGGAACAAGGCAGATATAACGGTAATGACCGAGCATCTGGACCATCTAGCGAAGCCGGGAGTCAACGTGCTAACCAAAAGACAAAAGGCGTTAATTAATCTTTTAGCTTCTCAGGGCGAATGGCGCTCTGCAACGGATATTGCCCAGACATTGAACGTTTCAGCCAGTACGTTGCGGCGCGACGTGGATGCGGTCAATCACTATTTTACCGACAAGGAGAGTCGTATCCTCAGTAAGCCCGGCCTGGGATTGTTACTGGAAAATGGTTTTGCCCTGCCTGTGGATCTGCATGGGGAAGAGGTAAAAGGTTTGTTGAAGAATAAAAGGCTGGTAGCCATCACAACAGACCTGCTTACCTGTTCTCCATTACCGCTAACGCTGAGCGCCTTAGCGGAAAAATATTTTATCAGCCGCTCTTCCATCGTGGCGGATTTAAGAAAAATTGAGGTCTGGTTAACGCCCTTTTCACTGAGCATTACCCGAAGCCATAGCGGAACCTGTATTACCGGCAGCGATCGGGATATTCGTCTGGCGCTGAAAGAGATTATTACCTTCAGCGTGATGAGCGATTACCCTGTCGCCGACAGTCGCATCGATCGTTTTTCGCGTGTTCAGCTGGTGGAGGAATTTGGCAGTGACAATGTGGCCTGCTGTATTAACCTCATCACTTATATAGAAGAAGCGCTGCACTGCTCAATCAGCGAACCCTATTATACCAACCTGTTTTCCCATCTACTGGTGACGATAAAAAGGGCGCTTAACGGCACGCCACCGACGCCGACGGATTCGGACATGACAGGTTATAACAATCAGGAATGGTCAGTCGCCCGGCAAGCGGTCAGATGGCTTGAGGAAAAATACGCGGTCTCCTTCGCGCCAGTAGAGGTGCATTACATTTATCAATATCTCATTTCGTCTGGTCGGCATCCGTTTAGCGCCGGTTTCCAACCCTCAACGCACTATGACGAAGACGCCGTGAACTACGCCACCACCTTAACAACGCGGCTGTCTTCTTTATTAAAAAAGAATATTTGCAGCGACAGCGTGCTGCTTAATGCGTTGGTGTCACATGTGAAGCCCATGCTTAATCGTCTGGCCTACCGCATTGTTATTCACAACCCATTGCTGGATGAGATACGTAAAGAGTTTGCCGCGGTGTTTAACGTCGTCAAACAGGCCGCATTCCAGCTTAATCAACAGTGGGGGCTGCCAACGGCGTCCGATGATGAGATTGCCTATCTGACCATTTATATCCAGAACGCGTTAGAAAAGTGTCATGCGACGAAACGCGTCATGCTGGTGTGTTCCAGTGGCATTGGCACATCTCAGCTGCTTTCCAGCCGAATCAGCCGCGCCTTTCCGGAATGGGAGATCGTCGACATTGTGCCGGGTGCCCGTCTGAATGAGGCGATTAAGAAAGCCAGGTGCGACTTAATTATTTCGACCATCAGGCTTGAAGAGACTGAACATCCCGTTGCCTATGTTTCTGCCCTGTTTTCAAACAGAGACATTTTACGGGTGATGGAGTGCCTTAATAAAGACAGTCATGGTAACGGAGGAACGGATGCATAATAAAATCGTAGTGGCCGATCTGTTAAATCAGGCCTGTGTATTTATGAATCTTGAGGCCAAAAATAAAGACGAGGTTATTGAGAAATTAACGGCAAGCCTGTGTGAATTAAATATTATCAGCAATAAAGACGGTTTTATTCACGATGTCATGCTACGTGAAGCATTAGGCTCCACCGGATTCGAAAATCAAATCGCGATTCCGCATGGGAAATCACCGTGGGTCAATGAAACCCGAATAGCGGTAGCCAAACTGGCCTCTCCCGTTGAGTGGGAAACCATGGACGATTCAGCCGTCAGGCTGGTGATTCTGTTTGCGGTGAAAGAAGCGGACAGCGGCGCCGGGCATATAAAACTGCTGGCAAAAATTTCTATTGCGCTTGGCGATGATGATGTCGTCGAGGCATTACTAAACGCAGAAACGAAAGAGGAGTTGTTTAATTTATTAGTCAATAACACCCAGGGGTAAGCCTTTCACCGGGAGAAAATAATGAATATTATTGCGATTACCGCCTGTCCCACAGGCGTAGCACACACCTATCTGGCGGAAGCCAATTTAAAAAAGAGCGCCGAGAAAAAAGGAATCACGATCCTTGTTGAAACACAGGGTGCCGTTGAGAGCGACTATATTTTTACGGAAGACGATATTAAACGTGCCGATATTGTTCTTATTGCCGCGGATAAAATGATTGATCGCTCCCGCTTTATCGGTAAAAGCATTATTACCGTATCGGTTACCCGCGCGGCCAGAGATGCCGCTGGGTTGCTGGACGATATTTTGTCGGGTGCCTTAACCGGAGAAATCTGCACCGTCACGCCACAAGACGCGACCTCACAGGGCAGGGAAAAAGACAAAAAAACGACCCTGTCGAGCATCTATGTACATCTGATCACAGGTGTAAACCTGATGATTCCTTTTGTTGTCGCGGGCGGTATTTTAATTGCCCTGAGTTTCTCTTTCGGTATTACCGCGGCAACGCCTGGCGATCCCCGTTATAACCCGATAGCAAAAATGCTGGCCGATATTGGCGGCGGTGCCGCCTTTGCGTTAATGCTGCCGATTCTTTCATTGGGTATCAGCAAGTCGATTAGCGGCAACATGGGCATTGTTTCGGGCGCGGTGGGCGGCATGTTGGCCATTCACACCGGATCGGGTTTTCTGGGTGCGTTACTGGCGGGCTTTATGGCCGGCTATATCACGCTGTTGGTGGTGAAGTACATTAACCTGCCCACCGCCATTGCCGGACTCAAACCCATTCTGATTGTGCCCCTGTTGAGCGTGTTCCTGACCGGTGCGCTGATGATTCTGGTGGTCGGCCAACCCATCAAGCTGCTGTTGCAGAGTCTGACTGCTTTTCTGACCGATATGGGAAATGCCAATGCGGCTATCTTCGGATTGCTTATCGGGATGATGGTGGCTTTCGATATGGGCGGGCCGCTCAACAAAACCGTCTGTATGTTCGCGATTGGTTTGATGTCGACGGGAATCTACGAGCCCATTGCGGCATGTATGGCCGCAGGCATGGTTCCTCCGTTGGGTATTGCCCTTGCCACCACGCTTTTTAAAAAGAAATTCAGCCCTCAGGAGCGCGAAACCGGCAAGGTGACCTATGTGCTCGGCCTCTCTTTTATCACCGAAGGTGCCATTCCGTATGCGGTCGCTGATCCGCTACGCGTTATTCCTGCCATCGTTGCCGGCTCGGGACTGGCCGGGGCACTGTCGATGATGCTCGGTTGTGCTTCCCGCGCGCCCCACGGCGGGATCTTCGTGATGTTCATACCCAACGTCATTACGCACGTCACAGGCTATCTGTTTGCCATTCTCGCCGGTGCGCTGTTTACCGCACTGATCCTCAGAGTGATTAAGAAAGATCATCCGCAACATTTACCGCAGGAGTGAATTATGTTGATTAATATGAAAGCGTTACTGAAGGTGGCACAGGACAATCAATTTGGCGTCGGTGCCTTTAACATCGCCTCCGCTGAGTTTGCCCGGCTGGTGATTGAGGTGGCGGAATCCCTGCAATCTCCCGTCATCCTGGAAGTGCATCCCGAAGAGCACGCTTTTGTCGGTGACAGTTTTATCACCTATCTGAGAGAGCTGGCTGTTAACGCCTCTGTACCGGTGGTTATCCATCAGGATCACGGCCAGACGCTGGAGCATATCTTAACCGCCATCCGCACCGGCTATACCTCGGTGATGATCGATGCTTCCGGCCTGCCGTTTGAAGAGAATATCGCCCTGACGCGTGATATCACCGCCATTGCCCACAAAGTTAACGTCTCGGTAGAAGCCGAGCTGGGTACGATTGGCGTGGCAGAGGGGAGCGCGGAAGGGGGGCACAGTGAAATTCTTTACACCGATCCCGACCAGGCGGAGCGGTTTGCCAGAGAAACCGGAGTAGATACGCTGGCCGTGGCCATTGGCACCTCACATGGTTTGTATCCTGTCGGTAAACAGCCGGTACTGGATATTGACCGTCTTAAAGCCATCAGGCAGCGGCTGACGATTCCGCTGGTCCTGCACGGTGGCTCGGGTAACAAAGACAGCGAGGTCGCGGAGTCGATTAAGTATGGCGTGGGGAAAATCAATATCTCCAGCGATATGAAAAAGGCGTTTTACGTCGCGCTACAGGAAGAGTTGCAGTCAAACGGGCATGAGCCCAGCGCGCTGTACGTCCGTCCAATGGCGGCGGCCAAAGCCGTGGTGGAGCACAAGATGCGGCTTTTCTCTTCTGTGGGGAAAGCCGGGCTGTATTAACCGTTAACGCTTGTCGCTCTGGATGCGCAGGCGGTGGTTAACACTTGTATTGTCCCAGGCGCAGCAAACGCAAGCGGTGATCAAGCAGCCGCTGCGCGGGCGGCTGTTCGTTCTGGCAGCCGTGAACGGATAGCTGTTTTTTATGGACGGGCGGCCCGCGTGGTGTCGCATTCTGTCGGCAACGCGTTGACAGTGATAAGACGTTGCAGGTCGCAATAAGCCGGTTTACTGAATCGTCAGAACGACGCGCCCAATAAGCCTGATGTCATCAATTCCGCAATCAAATGCCACGCCTATCCCGCTGACGTGCACTTTCCTGACCGGAATGCGCGTCAGCGTCCTGACGCTGGCGGTCCCTTCAATTTCAACCAACCAGACGCCGTCATGCATATCTTCAAAATCGGTATCAATGATGTATTGGGTGGTTTCCGCTAACAGTAAAAAAGCATTACGCGGCTCCTGCTTCAGCGGCGCGTATAACGCTTTATCCAGCATCACATAGCCTGCTTCCTCGATTTTTCCGCTGATTAGCTTTTTTCTAACCAGCGTCGGCGTATCAGGTTTGCTTTCCGAGAATTTTGAGCCTTTGCCCGTAATCAGCCACTGCAAATCTGCACCGGTTTCCATCACGCACTGTAAAACGATATCTGACGGAAAAACATCACGTTTATAGCGCGCAGACAGGCTACTTGCCGCAATTCCAAGGTGATCTGCAAGCTGCATTTTCATGGTAAAGCCATAGGCATCGACGACGCGATCCAGAGCTTCTGCGCTCGAGTTCGGAAATTTGAAATTAGTATAAACGCTCATTTTCATTGACACTTAGATTTAGTCTAAGTATCCTCCGGTTTAAGTTAGCCTTTGAATGATGTGACAGGGTGCGGCTGTATCTGATAACGAAGGATTTTGCCTGATGAGGCTCATTTTTACAATCATCATGCCAGAACCTTATCGCCACACTGAGACACAGGGTTAACGCAGTCAGGACAGGCCGAATGCCGCGTAAAAGGACGTTTTACTCAGAAGAACCGCGCTCAGGCCGCTGTTGCAGCGGAAATGCGCAGTTTAAGAAGCGGGATGAATCGCGCTGAGCAGAACGCTGTCGTTTCGCTTAATGCTTAACAAACGTGATGGATGAGACAGGCGCGAAGCCGCCGCCCATCACAGGCGACAGTCACCTCGTCGATGACATTGATTTGTCATCAACAGCAGATGCAACGTTTATCGGAGGAGCCTATGAACCGCACCGTCCAGGTCATAAGTGAGTCACCTGCCGCTCTGAATGCTCAGGAGGGTTTCACGGCGGATCACCCCAGTCACGGCGAAAAAATGACGTTTGATGAGTTCCGTCAGCGCTGGCGCTTGCTGCGCGATAACAACCGAAATCCATCGCTTCGTTATTTCAATCATCAACATGACGACTTTAAATTTTGCGTATTAACCCTGGCTAACCGCGACTGTCCGGGCATGTTCAGGCGGGAGGAGATTGGCAAGCCCTTCCAGTATTTCGACCAGGCACGCCGTGAGCACATCATTATTGCGATGAACAAGCTGGCGCGCTGGGGAAACAGGTTGCCGCGTCAGTTCTCCACGGCTGACTGCTTTCTGACTGAATAAATAAATCACCCACCACTCAATGACGTAAACCCGTCGGGCATTGCTTTGCCCAAAATCTGGAGAGAGACATGATGAATAGCGAGACACATTCAATGAACAACGTGAGCCACTTTACTCTGAACAAACTGCTCGATAACGAGCGTAAAGCCTGTGCATTGGCGGTGGCTAAGCGGTTAAGCGCCATGGCATCGCATATTACGCGGCAGACGTTAAACGGCATTGAAGCCGCAGAGCTGTTGCGATCTGAGGCTGAACGTTATGAAAATGAATCAGGTGAGATGCGCTGATGGCGGATGCGATTGATATTGCGCAGCAGCGCAGCGAAGAGATTCTGGCGGAGCATATTGCTCAGGTTACGCAACGTCCTGTGGCGATCGGTGCCTCGTTCTGTGAAGAGTGCGATGCGCCGATTCCTGAAGCGCGTCGTCGCGCGCTCCAGGGCGTAACCCGCTGCCTGCCTTGTCAGGAACTCAGCGAGTTAAGACCGCGCCTTCATTTCGGGCATGTACGATGATGTCGTTCGCTTACCCATGGAACGCCCCGCGGCTGGCAATCGCCAGCCCGTATCCTACCCATGACCAGCAGCAGCACCGCAATCGCCAGATAGCGGCGTGGCTGCAGGGTCAGAAAAGCCTCGCTGCCCAGGCCCGGATTGTGCAACTGGACGTCAAACGCCGTCTCGCCAGTCTGGAACAGCAGCAGGGCACAGCCCGGGCCAATGCTTACTTAGCAAAAACCTTTGTTGAGCGCACATTGCCACGCGTTGAGTCTGTGAACCGACGTTATCAACTGCATGATATGCGGCCAGGCGTTGTCGCCCAGTTAGCCCGCAGCCTGTCCTGCCAGCAAGGCGCCGCCAGAGCCGCGGGCACGCTGTGGGAGCTGATGAAACGGTTTAATCGCCTGCCGGATATGTCCCGTGCCGACACCGATTTGCTGGCGGGCGATATCGCCCGTTTTATTCATGCCGAGCTGGTGCAACTGCATTCCCAGGCCAGCGCTGAAACCGATTACCGTTATACCCACCGTCTGTATATGACGGCGGCGGTGATTACCCGTGAACTGGGCCAGATGCCGCCGTTGTGGGAAACCGTCAGTGCCCGCGTATTCTGCCCTGAAGACGTGACCTCGGCCATTCTGCGTATGCAGGCGGAAAAATGGTGGAAAGGGCAACTGCGTCGAATCAGTGCCTTCTGGCGTGAACATCTGCATATCGCGCTGGCGAACGTCAACAAAAAGCACTCGCCTTACGCCAGTCCGATGGCGGTGGCGGAATGGCGCGAGCAGCGTCGGCGCACGCGTGATTTCCTTCAGGGGATGGATCTTGAAGATGAAGAGGGCAATCGCATCAGCCTGATCGAAAAATATGACGGCAGCGTCGCCAATCCGGCCATTCGCCGTGCTGAACTGATGACGCGCATCCGGGGCTTCGAAACGATTTGTCAGGAGATGGGCTTCCGGGCTGGCTTCTATACCTTAACCGCGCCGTCTTGCTATCACGCCACCTTACAGAGCGGCCACCGTAATCATAAATGGCAGGGGGCCAGCCCGGCAGAAACACAGCGCTATCTCTGTACGCTCTGGCAGAAAGTGCGCGCCAAACTGCACCGGGAAAATATCGGTATTTTTGGGTTGCGCGTTGCGGAGCCGCATCACGATGGCACGCCTCACTGGCACATGCTGATGTTTATGCGCCCTGAGCACGTCGCTCGCGTAGACGAGATCGTGCGCCATTACGCCTGCCAGCAGGACAGCGATGAACTGACCAGCGCAAAGGCACGCAAAGCGCGGTTTCATGTGGAGGCGATCGATCCGGCGAAAGGGAGCGCGACCGGTTACGTTGCCAAATACGTCTCCAAGAATATTGATGGCTATGCGCTGGACGGCGAGCTGGATAACGAGAGCGGTAAACCCCTGAAGGAGACGGCGATGGCGGTGTCAGCATGGGCGGCGCGCTGGCACATCCGTCAGTTTCAGTTTATCGGTGGCGCGCCCGTAACGGTTTATCGTGAGCTGCGCCGTCTGGCAGACAGTGACACCGCGCATGGCCTGAGCGTGGAATTTGCGGCGGTGCATGATGCGGCTGATGCCGGGCAATGGGCGGAATATATTCATGCACAGGGCGGTCCTTTTGTGAAACGCGATGCGCTTGCGGTGCGCACCTGGTATCAGCCCGCCGAGATCTGCAATGCCTTTGGTGAAGAAACCCAGTCAATTAAGGGCGTCTATGCCACGGCTGTCGGCATCGACACGCCCATTTTGACCCGGCTGAAAACCTGGAAGCTGGTGCCCAAACGTGCTGAAGAAGAAGACGGCGAAAAATCGCATTCCGCGTTGTTGTCTTGGAGTTCTGTTAATAACTGTACGGACCCCGCAGACCGCCTCTTCTTCCGTCGCCCGTTATCTGAGGCGCCGCGCACAGACGACCGGCGTGGAGAGAAAAAAGGAGGAGGGCACCCCTGGCTAAGCTGTCGGTCCACGTCTGCACCTGTCAGCGGCACGCGTTTACTCAGTGACGGAAGCGATGCTTTACCGGCGGTTCAGCCATTGTGCAGGATTTTGCCTCAGCCGGGACCTGACGAAAAAAGAGGGGTGAAAATTCCGTAGAATTACGGGGTAAATGAAGAAAATCTATTGATTTTTCTTACGCTTCTGGCAGGAGCAGGCACCAACCTGTCTGCCAGGTGGTCGGATAAAAGTTGATTCCTATCAACACGATATAATTTTTTACGAACTATCTTAAAACGCTTCCACAGTTAATGAATGCTATGCTACTGTATGTATGTACAGTGTTTATTTTGGGGGAGGGAATTGTGGGAAATGAATTACATGAGCGAGTCATGCTTGAACGCGTTGAACTTATCGCCAGGCTCACCAGCGAAGGAGCCTGCCGGGAACGAGACAGGGAAATAGCGTTAAATTTGATCGCCGAAATCGCTGCTAACTACACCCTTTCCGATAACCACTTTTCTGTTGTCTTCTCGGCTACGCCTTTAAAAAAATAATGACGGCGACGTTTTCACTGTGACATCAGCAGGGTTGCCCGTCGCCTGAGCCATCTCAACGGAAGAGAGGGTTCAGGCGCGGGCAACCGCCACGCCGGCCTGGAATGTCCCACCGCGCATCGCCCTTTTCATACCCAGTGCTGTCACCCACAGAAAAGCCATCTTGCCCGGCCGTTTGCCTTTATGCGCTGCCTCATCCATTGATTGCTGCCGCTTCTTCTTCGCGTTCGCCGGCTCCCTGTCGCTCTGCTTTTTTGTTCCCGATTTGCCCTGCCTTTTATCACGGCAGACTTTCCTCTGCCTGTTGACCGCATTCGATCGTTGCGGGTCATCGCTCATGTGTTCACCGCATCCCGGCCTTTTTCCGCCTTTCAGCTGGGTTATCCAGCCATTCCCTCCACGTCCTGCCCACCCAGCCTTGAGCGGACGGCCTTGCGTTGAGCAAGGGGCTGCCGAAGCACACACTACTCCTGACAAGTGCCGGCGACGGCAGGCGTGAAAAACCTTACAGGCCGCGCTGAGCAAATCCCCCACGTTTATGGCACCGCTCGGGTTATCCGGTAGTGGCATTTATCGGGCGTTTTGTGGCCTGACGATTCAATGCTTAAGACAGGTTTTCGCAGACCCGATCCGGCCTTTGAAGCCCGGCACCGCCTACAGCGGATGCGCTTGATTTATCACCCATTCGACCACGGCTTTTACGCTCATAAGGGGCCAATCAATGCTGATTTACGCACGACAGGAAGACACCGTCGATGAGATCTGCTGGCGTTACTACGGACGCACGCAGCAGGCGGTTGAACAGGTTTATGCCGCCAATCCCGGCCTGGCAGAAAACGGCCCAACGTTACCGCACGGATGCAAGGTGGTGTTACCGGAGCTGCCTCAGGCGGCCACCGGTGAGACCCTCAATCTGTGGGATTAGTGCCAATGGAAAAAATCAGTTCTCTGATTAATTACCTCATCGGGATTGTCCTGATGTGGTTTGGTCGTCACACACCGCAGGATATCGCCTTTATGGTTGGCTCTGGCGTCGCCGTTTTGACCATGTGCACCAATGTCGCGACGTTTTTTATCAACTGGTACTACCGTCGCAAAACCTTCGAGCTACAACAGCGCAACCTAAAGGGGTTAAGTTTTGAGCCAGACCGCTAAGCGTTGTGCGGTCGCGGCCGTGCTGGCCATGGCCGCGTTGGTACCGCAAATCAAGATGCTGAAAACCTCTGACGCTGGCCTGAGGCTGATTGCCGATGCAGAAGGCTGCCGCACCTCGCCTTATCAATGCAGCGCTGGCGTCTGGACCAACGGGATTGGTCATACGCAGGGCGTTACCCCGACCAGCGTGGTGAACGAGCGCCAGGCCGCCGTGAATCTGGTCTATGACGTCATGCGCGTTGAGCGCGGCATCGACCAGTGCATGACGCGTGAAATGCCGCCCCAGGTCTACGACGCGGTGGTGTCATTTGGTTTTAACGTGGGCGTGCGCGCGGCCTGTAACTCAACGCTGGCGGGATTGATCAACAGCGGGCGCTGGCACGACGCCTGTCTGCAGCTTAAGCGGTGGGTGTATGTCAAAGGGACTTACAACCCGGGCCTGGATAACCGCCGCCAGCGTGAAATGGCCTGGTGTTTACAAGGAGCGGCATGATGCGACTGGTTGCAGCGGCGATCGCTCTGTTGCTTAGCGCCCTGGTGTTAACGGGCTGGCGGCTCAGCGTCATGACTCATCAACGGGATGAGGCACAGCACAGGGTCAGTACGTTAGCCGCCGACATTAGCCGGCGGGACACCGCACTGGCTCAGCTCAATGCAGATATGCAAGCCACCCGAAAACGTGAGGCGGCGTTGCGTCTGCAACAAAACCAGGCCAGCGCGCAGGCGCTCCATCGAGAAACAACCATCAGAAGAGAAACCGATGCCAATCCCGCTTTACGTGCCTGGAGCGCTGCTGCTTTGCCTGCTGACGTTATCCGGCTGCACAGCCGTCCCGCCTTCAGCAATGCCCGAGATTATCTGGACTGGTTGTCCACGCGTGACAAGTTGCCCCATTCCGGAGAACAACCTGCAAACGCAGGGTGATTTGGCGGCGGATAACCGCCAGTTAGAGGCTGCGCTCGCATCGTGCGGGTTGCAGGTAGAGATGATTAAAGCGTGCCAGGAGCAGCATGATGTTGAAAGTGACCCAACTACGCCAGGTGCTGATAAACAGCGTTCCGCTGCTACAGCAAAATCCTGACAACCTGAATATAGCGATTCAGTCCGGAAACCTGGTTTCCACCTTAGCCAGCTCGCTGTCGTTTGAATACCACTTCCAGCTGGCTGTCACCATTACGCACTACGCCGATGATATCGATCTGATCATGGTTCCGCTGCTGACATGGCTTCGGGAAAATCAGCCCGACATCATGGTTTCTGATGAGAAGCGTCTCACCGGCTTTACCTTCACCCTCGATGCGATGGAAGAAGGGCGTAACAGGGTGAATATCACTCTGCAACTGACCGAACGCGTCTGGGTTGAGCAGCAGAATGACGCGTTACACATCACTCATTTGCCGGAACCTGCGCTGCCAGAAAATGTAGAGCGGCCCTGGCAGCTCTATATCAAAGGCAAGCTGGTCAGTGAATGGACGTCATAGCGCCAACCGTTATCAGCTGACGCGCTGTTTAGTCATCTTTGAGCAAACGGCATTCGATTGCTGCTTTTCTCTCGCAACGTGAAACTAACGCCATGAATGAGCAAATATTAGAAATCAAGCGCTTGCTGCGCAATATGGTCCGCATTGGCACCGTCGCCGCCATCAATCTGGAGGAGGGAACCTGCCGGGTAAAAACCGGAGACAACACCACCAACTGGCTGCACTGGCTGAGTGCCCGGGCGGGAAAAACCCGTTCGTGGAATGCACCCTCGGTGGGCGAGCAGGTGTTGATCATGAGTCTGGGTGGCGAGCTGAACAGCGGCTTTGTGTTACCCGGCGTGTTCTCTGACGCCAGCCCGGCACCCTCGGCCTCGGCAGATGCGCTGCACTATTCCTTTCCCGATGGCGCGGTCATTGAGTATGAGCCTGCAACCGGCGCCCTGAAAGCCGAAGGGATTCAGACGGCGACCATTAAAGCGGCCGTCAAAATCCTGCTGGATACGCCAGAGGTGGAGTGCACCACGTTACTTAAAACCGCCACGCTGGAAGTCACACAGGGCGGCACCATGAAGGGCGATGTGTCGCACAGCGGCGGCAGCTTCGCCTCCAACGGCAAAGTGCTGCATACGCATCAACATCCGGGCGACAGCGGTGGTACCACAGGAGCGCCATTATGACGACAGCACGCTACACCGGCATGAGCCGCGAAACGGGCATGACACTGGTTGAACTTGAACATGTCCGCCAGTCTGTGCGTGACATTCTGACGACGCCGCTGGGATCGCGGGTGATGCGCCGTAACTACGGTTCACTGCTGTCGGCGCTGATCGACCAGCCGCAGAACGACCGGTTGCGCCTGCAAATCATGTCGGCCTGTTATATGGCGATTCTGCAGTGGGAGCCGCGCATCAGCCTGACTGCCATTAATTTTGAATCTGCGTTTGACGGCGGAATGGTGGTGGAAATCACCGGCAACCGTGCGGACACCGCGCAGGATTTTTCGTTAACCGTCCCTGTGAGTTGAATCATGCCTACTATCGATCTGAGCCAGCTGCCTGCGCCAACCGTGGTGGAAACGCTGGACTATGAAACGCTGCTTGCCGAACGCAAAGCCACCTTGATTTCGCTCTACCCTGCAGATGAGCAGGCGTCGGTTGCCCGGGTGCTGGCGCTGGAGTCCGACCCGCTGGTGAAACTCCTGCAGGAGAATGCTTACCGGGAGATCATCCTGCGCCAGCGCGTTAACGAAGCGGCCAAGGCGGTGATGGTTGCCTGGGCCAGTGGCAGCGATCTGGACCAGTTGGGTGCCAACAACGGCGTACTTCGCCTGGTACTGACGCCGGCAGATAACACAGTTACGCCGCCTGTGGAGGCGGTGATGGAGCGGGATGAAGATTTTCGCGCCCGCATTGCCGCCGCGTTTGAAGGGCTGAGCGTCGCGGGCCCATCGGGTGCCTATGAATTTCATGCACGCAGCGCTGACGGGCGCGTGGCGGATGCTTCTGCTATCAGTCCCTCCCCGGCCAGCGTCACCGTTACGGTGCTGTCCCGCGAAGGTAATGGCACGGCGGGCACGGACCTGCTGGCGATCGTGGATGCCGCGCTGAATGAGGAAGATGTTCGTCCGGTTGCCGATCGGGTCACCGTGCAGTCGGCACAGATTGTGGATTACCGCGTCGAGGCCACGCTGTACCTCTATCCGGGGCCAGAAGCCGAACCTATTCGTGCCGCTTCAGAGGCAAAACTGCAGGCATTCGTGAACACCCAGGCACGTTTAGGGCGCGATATTCGCAAGTCTGCGCTGTATGCCGCGCTGCATGTTGAAGGCGTGCAGCGCGTCGAACTGGCTCAGCCGGTGGCCGATGTGGTGCTGGATAAAACTCAGGCCGCGTTCTGCACCGGCTACCAGATCACGGTAGGAGGGTCCGATGAGTAAACGCCTGCTGCCAACGGGTTCATCAGCTCTGGAAGTTGCCGCGGCTGAAGCCTGCGCAGTGCTGGAGTCCATCCCGGTTCCGCTGCGCAGATTATGGAATGCACAGACCTGTCCGGTAGAGCTACTGCCTTATCTGGCATGGGCCTGGTCGGTGGATCGTTGGGATTCAGGCTGGAGCGAAAGTACCAAACGCAGCGTGGTGGCTGCATCGGAATACATCCATAAACACAAAGGGACCATTGGCTCTTTGCGCCGTGTGGTGGAGCCGCTTGGCTATCTGATTCGCATTAAAGAATGGTGGCAAACCAATGAAGCGCCCGGCACCTTTCGCATTGATGTCGGCGTGCTGGACAACGGCATTACCGAAGCGATGTACAACGAGCTGGAACGGCTGATTGCTGATGCCAAACCGGTCAGCCGTCATTTGATTGGCCTGTCCATCAATCTGGATTCTACGGGGACTGTACCCGTAGCGGTTGCCAGCTACAGCGGCGACGAGCTAACCGTTTATCCCTATACACCTGAAGTTATCACCGCAGGCGGTTCCGGTTACACCGGCGCAGCGGTCCATCTTATTGACCTGACGGAAGTGAGAGCATGACAACGAAATATTTTGCCCTACTGACCAATCAGGGCGCGGCAAAGCTGGCCAATGCTGCAGCCCTGGGTACCCAACTACAGATTACCCAAATGGCGGTGGGTGATGGCGGCGGCACTTTGCCAACGCCGGACCCTGCGCAGACCAAACTGGTTGGCGAAAAACGCCGTGCTGCGCTGAATTCACTGAAGGTGGATGCCGCGAACAGCAGCCAGATTATCGCTGAACAGATTATCCCTGAAGGCGAAGGCGGCTTCTGGATTCGCGAGATTGGTCTCTATGACGCCGATGGCGTAATGGTTGCCGTTGCGAACTGCGCGGAAACCTACAAGCCACAGCTGCAGGAAGGCAGTGGCCGTACTCAGACCGTGCGCATGATTCTGATTGTGAACAGCACCAGTGCCGTCACGTTGAAGATTGATCCTTCGGTTGTGCTCGCCACGCGCCAGTATGTGGATGACAACGTCATCGAGGTGAAAGCCTACACTGACGACGTGATGAAGAAGCACATCGATGCGGCCAATCCTCATAGCCAGTATCTGCAAACGGCTAAAGCGCTGGCAGAAATTAAAGATGCGGGGCTGGTGGCGGAGGTTCTTAAAAACCTCGGTTTGGGAGAAGGCTCCGCTTTGCCGGTTGGAGTGCCGGTTCCCTGGCCATCTGAAGTACCACCATCAG
>NZ_JALNPN010000021.1:0-91253 GCF_024520835.1 Pantoea sp. Fr+CA_20 | reverse complement strand
AACAGCCAGCGTCCTCATCTGTCATTAAAATACAAAACGCCTGATGAGGTACATCAGGCGTTTTAAAAGATAAAAAAAGTGTCAACCTATGCCAGGACTAGTCAGGCTTCATCTTTTGGTCGCCGTGCTGATCCTTTCGCAGATCATTAATTCCAATTTCACCGCACGTGAAGCGCTCGGCGAGCATAACCTGGAGACGCTGATAACCTGGCTACATATTCTCTCAGGACTGTTGCTGATCGCTGCGGGCGTTATCATGCTCATCTGGATGCGGGTTCAGCGGGGTTTTCGCTGGTACTTCGCCTGGCTCATGCTGGATTTTCGGGGTATTCGAAACGATGTCGTACAGCTGACCGGCCTGAAACTCCCACAGGCACATGGCGGTGGCATAGCCGCGACGGTGCAAGGCCTGGGGGTTATCGCGTTGATCGCGGTCGCCTGTTCTGGTGGGCTATGGTTTTTATTTAACAGTACGTCGCTCGCCACACCTGATTTGACGCGTAAGGTATTGCACTGGCATAAATTCCTGACCACCTTTGTAGAGATTTATTTTTACAGCCATGGCGCGATGGGCGTGCTTCATATCCTGCTATCCCGCTATGAAAAATAGCAAAGGACATGCATGCAGGCTGTCGCCCTCCTTGTTAAACGAATCGCTTATCACTGGAAGACCGGATGCTACATAGTGAATCACACAAAATTGAACACGCCGGATGGCTGCGGGCCGCCGTGCTGGGCGCGAATGATGGCATCGTATCCACTGCCAGCCTGCTGGCCGGGGTGGTTTCTGCCAGCAGTAGCCATCATAACGTGTTGCTCGCCGGGCTGGCTGGCATCGTCGGAGGGGCGATGTCGATGGCAACGGGAGAATACGTCTCGGTGTCCTCACAGTCCGATACAGAAAAAGCGTCTCTGCTGCAGGAAAAAGCCGAACTGGAGGCCGATTTTGCGGCTGAAACCATGGAGCTTGCGGCCATTTACAGGGCGCGCGGCCTGTCTCCTGAGCTGGCACATCAGGTGGCAGAGCAACTGATGGCCCATGATGCGCTGGCCGCGCACGCCAGAGATGAGCTGGGCATCACGGCCTTCAGTAGCGCGAAACCGCTTCAGGCCGCCCTGTTTTCAGCAATCAGTTTCGCATCAGGCAGTATTTTACCGTTCGCGATCGCGATGCTCATCACCGGGCCTTTCGCCTTACCCGCCATTGCGGCCTCGGCGCTCCTGGCGCTGGCGCTGCTTGGCGCGACGGCGGCCCGGGCCGGGGACGCGCCAGTAAGAAAAAGCGTCTCGCGGATTTGCTTCTGGAGCCTGTTGGCGATGGGCCTGTCTGCATCAGTAGGTTATCTTTGCGGACAGGCGCTCGGATAATCGCCTGACGCAGCATTTGACGCCGTCAGCGCGTCAAATGCTGCCCGACAATCAGCCCGAGCTGGCCTGCCAGCGTGCTGCCTGGGACGGATTCGCCCCCCACAGACTGCCCCTGCAGAATCTCAAGTTGCCCCTGCCCACAGCCAATAACCAACGGATTGACTGAAACCACCTCACCAGGCTGACTGACGTTATCCGCCTTAATAACCCGGCTTTCCCAGACGGTAAATCGTTGTGACCCATTAACGCTGAAAGCACCAGGCCAGGGGAATGCCAGCGCACGAATCAGATTATGGTTATCGCTGGCGCTGTCGTGCCAGTTGAGTTGTCCGTCTTCCGGTTTACGGCTTCCAAAACAGCTGGCTGCGCGTTCGTCCTGGGGGATTTCAGCGAGTTGGCCCGCCACCAGCGCCTTGAGCCAGCCCGGTAGCATCTCCCCGGTGGTCGCGACTAATCGGGTATGCAGCGCCAGGGCATTGTCCTGGGGATGAATGTCAACGGCCTTCTGCGCCAGAATCGGACCGGCATCAGGGCGTTTGATCATGCGGTGCAGCGTGACGCCGGTTTGGGTCTCCCCTTTGATAATCACCCAGTTGAGATGGGCGCGGCCACGGTAAGCAGGCAATAAGGCAGCATGCACGTTATAAGCCCCTTTTTTTACCGACGACAGAATGGCCTCGCTGAGCACCTGACGGTAGGAAAAGCAGAACAGGTAGTCCGCCTCAAAGTCGGCAATCCGGGCTTGCCATTCCGCGGTGTTGACATCCTCTGTGATAAAAACCGGGATGTTGTAACCTTCAGCCAGGCGGGCGACGGAACCGTAAAACTGCGTACCGGCAGCGGGGTCCGCATGGGTAAACAGGGCACTGACCGTGAAACCGGCATCCATTAATGCCTTCAGGCCGGTACAGGCCATTTCGTGATAACCAAAGAGCACCGCTTTCATTACGCTTTCCTTCTTTTTAGTGCCTCTTCCAACGGGACAGGCGTGCTGGACGGCTTATCGGGTTCAGGCCGAAGAGGGGCCAATCATAAGGTATTCTGTGCTCAAATACGCCTCTGACGCGTTTGCCATATAGCCGTTATTGAGGCTGTTCAGCAAAATATCCGGCAACGCACATGGTGTGCTGTCGAAGTTACCCATAACCACCTATGGTTAGAGCGAGAGATTTTCTTCTTATCCTTTGTATTGGAGACAACATGGGCCAGTTAATTGACGGTGTCTGGCATGACACCTGGTATGACACCAAATCAACCGGTGGGCGCTTTAAGCGTTCAGAATCCGCATGGCGTAACTGGGTGACGCCCGACGGCAGCGCAGGCCCAAGTGGCAAAGCCGGGTTTACAGCGGAACGCGATCGCTATCATCTTTATGTCTCGCTTGCCTGTCCGTGGGCACACCGCACCCTGCTGATGCGTCAGCTTAAAGGCCTGGATAGCATGATTGATGTGTCAGTGGTTCATCCGCTGATGCTGGAAAACGGCTGGACGTTTGATGACAGTTTCCCGGATGCAACCGGAGACAAACTGCATCAAAATGAATTTCTCTATCAGCTCTATTTACATGCGGATGAGGACTACAGCGGTCGCGTTACCGTGCCCGTGTTATGGGATAAACAGCAGAACACCATCGTCAGCAATGAGTCTGCCGATATCATTCGCATGTTTAACAGTGCATTCGATGCCGTGGGTGCACGCGCGGGGGATTATTACCCGGTTGAGCTGCGCGAAAAGATTGATGAGCTTAACGGCTGGATCTACGACACCGTTAACAACGGCGTCTATAAAACCGGTTTCGCCACCTCGCAGTCCGCTTATGACGAAGCCGTTAGCGCCCTGTTCCATTCCCTGTCTCGTCTTGAGCAGATATTAGGACAGCATCGTTATCTGACCGGCGACAGGATAACCGAGGCTGACTTACGTTTATGGACCACGCTGGTGCGCTTCGATCCGGTTTACGTCACCCATTTTAAATGTGACCGTCACCGTATTAGCGACTACCTGAATCTGAGCGGTTTTCTGCGTGATATCTACCAAATGCCCGGGATTGCCGACACGGTAAACCTGCCCCATATTCGCCATCACTACTACTGCAGCCATAAAACCATCAACCCGCATGGTGTCATCTCTGTAGGGCCTGCTTTTAACTGGGATGAGCCGCACGGTCGCGGTTAGCAGCAGAACGCCGCATCAGGGGAAGATAAACCGGGATGTGAAAGGACCTGACGTGTGCTGGCAGACTGCGCACGTCAGGTCAAAGCGAAGGAAAATGACCGTCAGAAAAACTTATACACAATATTTAAAATAGTGAGTAAGCCGATCGCAGCAACAAAGACGTTATCCACCCGGCCTTTATATTTTGCCAGCGCCGGGACTTTGCGGATAGCAAACATCGGTAACAGGCAGAGCAGCGAGGCGATAATCGGCGCACCCATTGCCTCAATCAGGTCAAGGATATTGGGGTTGAGGTAAGCCACCAGCCAGGTTGATCCCATAATAAAGATCATGCTCAGCGTATTCAGTTTGCGGCTGGATACGGCGTCTTTATCGCCCTTATAGCGGAACTTAATAATCAGCCCATTCAACCCTTCCAGCGTGCCCAGATAGTGCCCAAAGAACGATTTGAAAATAGCGACTAAGGCGATCACCGACGCGCTGTATTCCAGCACCGTAGAGAAGGTGGACTTCTCGCCAGACATGGATGAAAAGTGGTTTGCCAGATAGGAGAGCACGGGAATATTTTGCGCTTTAGCGTCCGCCATATCTTGCGGTGATAAGGTAAACAGACAGCTAAAGGCAAAGAACATCACCACGGCCACCATCAACATGCTGGCGCGCGAGATAATCTGGCTGCACTTGTTTTCAGTATAGGTCCGGCCCATTTCCGGCTCGTACTCTTCACGCTTGGAAACCACAAAAGAAGAAACAATCGGCGAGAAATTGAACGAGAACACCATAATGGAAATGCCTAACCATACGGTGACCAGAATGCCATCGTGGCCGGTAAAGGTGATATCACTCAGGCTGACCTGATCAATCACGGCGGAATTCCAGTACGGGATCAGCGAGAGCGAAATCACCACCAGGCTGGCGATAAACGGAAACACCAGCCAGCTCATCACTTTTACCATCAGGTCTTTGCCAAACCAGATGACAAAAGCCATCAACAACAGCAGAAACAGCGCTACCACGCCGCGATTCAGTACCGGCAGCTGTAACTGATATTGCCAAAATGCCATAAAGGTATTGGTGATGGTGACGCCATAGATCCAGAGCAGCGGACAAATCGCAAAAAAATAGAGAAAGGTAATGACCACCCCGCCGGTTTTTCCGAAATGCTCTTCCACAGTTTCCGTAATATTGCCCGATACGTTACTGCCTGACAGGCACAGCCGGGCCAACGCCCGATGGCAGTAAAACGCGATGGGATAGGCGAGTACCAGCATGATCAAAATAGGAATCAGGCCACCGTAACCGGCCCGGATGGGGAAAAAAAGCACGCCAGCGCCAATGGCGGTACCAAACAGACCCAGTGTCCATGTGGTATCGGACTTACGCCAGGTCGACGCTTTTTCCTGGTCGAGAATATTTTCAGAATTACTCATAACTTATCCTTTATGCGTCAGCGAAACCTGTAATCTGGGAAACCCGGGACAAATCGATATTGCCACCTGAGATAATGCACACGGTTTTCCGCCCCTGGATGTAGTGGTCAACTTTGCCGCTCAACAGCGCGGCGCAGGCCAACGCGCCGGCCCCTTCCGTAACCACTTTGTTTCGCTGGATCAATGCAATCATACTTTTACGAATGTCGTCTTCACTTACTAACACCATCTCATCGACCCATTCTCTCACAATCGCGAAGGTAAGATCGCCCGGACGGGCGACATCGCAGCCGTCCGCAAGAGTCCCGGTAAGACGATGGCGCGTTATGGTATCAGCAAAAAAGGAGGCTGCCATACCGTGTACGTTTTCAGACTGCACGCCGATGACGGTAATTGTGGGATTAATGGACTTAATCGCAGTGGCGATACCGGCAATCAGCCCGCCGCCGCCCACGGGAACGATGACGTTATCGACATCGTAGAGATCTTCAAGGATTTCCAGACCGATGGTGCCCTGTCCGGCAATGATTTTCACATCATCATAAGGAGGAATAAATATACGGCCTTCGTTGGCGACAATTTCATCCACCTTGGTCATGGTGTCATTAAAGTTGTCACCGTAGATGACCACTTCAGCGGAGTAATCCCGCGTCGCCGCCTCTTTGGATTTTGGTGCACCTTTAGGCATCACGACTTTACCGTCAATATTCAGCATGGCGCACGACAGTGAAACACCCTGTGCATGGTTACCGGCTGAGCAGGCGACAACGCCCTGACGTTTTTCTTCTTCTGTCAGCGAACTCATTTTATTGAACGCGCCACGGATTTTAAATGAGCCCGTTCGCTGCATGTTTTCAAATTTAAGGAATATTTCCCCGCCGCAGCGTTCGCTAAGATAGTTTGAACGTGGCATGCCGGTTTTATACACTTTTCCAGTTAGCCTTTCTTTAGCGGCATAAATTTCATCCAGGGTGACGGGAACATTATCATTGTTATTCATATAAACTCCTTTTTCAGGCAAAACGTATCCAGCACAATTCCCCGAAGAGAAATGCAATCGTAAAATCAGGAAGTGCAACGCGCTTAACGCTTTCGCTTCACAACGTGCTTTATCAGCAGGCGTTTATGCAGTTGATTTAACGAGGAATGGGCAGCGGCAGGATATGAAAAGGCGGGCGATAACACCGCGTCTGACGCAGAAGAACACGGCTGACGAACAGAAGAGGCAGAAGATGGTTTTACAAAAGAGGCAGCATTAAAGCGAGGATTCCACAACGGGTTGGCAATACTGTCTGGCGTTGACTGATAAAATGTTAACCAACACGTTCGTGGTTGCGTATATCTATACATAATGACTTTCCTCTACATCCTTTTTATCCGCTACGAATCTTAATGATCAATAAAAAAAAGGTTGTGCTGTTTCTCACAATTGTCACTGAGATATGAGATTCCGCGAAAAATCATGATAATGATCAATATTGGCTGAAAGGCTATTAAAATATTAAACACGGCCAAACTGCGCAATAAAAATACTATATACACAACGTTTTAAGGCGCTGCTTAAAATAAATACAGCGCAACCTAAAAGCCTCTTTTTTGAGTAAGTCTTAACCATAGAAATAAAAATGAATGTCGCCTTTCCCGGTGGATTTTTAATCTCATACTGAAACGCATCATTAAGACTGGCTCGCGCATACTATTCGCACATGTCCCTTCCTGTGATTTATCCGCTGCCGAAGGGATCGTTGCTGGCAGCCAGGAGCTGTCAGGACAGATAGAGTGATGGCAGGCAGACAGACAGACAGACAGACAGGCAGACAGGCAGACAGGCAGACAGACAGACAGACAGGCAGACAGGCAGACAGGCAGACAGGCAGACAGGCAGACAGGCAGACAGGCAAACAGGCAAACAGGCAAACAGGCAAACAGGCAAACAGGCAAACAGGCAAACAGGCAAACAGCAAAATACAGTCATAAATGATAAGGGGGAAGCACAACGCATTACAGCAGAGTGATACGTCCCCTGCGCTGACAGATCTCAAAACGTCCATTCTCTTCCCGCCCCGTTAAAGCCCCTCTCCGTTGTCGGAGGCAGGTTACTGTGTATAAAAAAGGGGCTCCGCATCGGCATCAACAAGGCTTTCATAACGTCATTGCTTCTCGCTCCTCGCCCTGTCAGGGCAAAGTGCGCATTTATCATACAGAGTAACGATGACAAGAATAAAAGGAACACACGTCATCATAAAGAGAGCAAAGGGTTATATCGCATAAGATGCTATTAGATTGTTGCGCTTTCTTATAAATCATCGCAACTCAATGTAAATGAAAAGATAATACTGAGAGAAAAGATGCCTGACGCTTAGAGGATGATTAAAAAACACTGTCAGTAAATAATGTTTTTTTCCATTGATAAATTCATATTGATAGGTAAAGCAGGCATAAAGCTGACTTTAACATTTCCAGGAGTTTTCTACGAAACCAACATATATTCTGATCAAGTTAGAATAACATTTATCAGCATCAACCTTTATTTTAAAAAACACCGAACATAAGCAATAGATTATCTTCAAAAATCACAAAATGACAATATTATAGACCAGTGTTCATTTAAAGCGCAGTCATATATCCGTAACGCATTGTGAATATAAGTTTTTGATTAAACTGTAAATTATTTTTATTCAATGAAATCAATATGATGAAAATAATAAAAACATAAAGTTAACTAACAAAGGTTATTTATTAAATAAGCTAACTTATATTCCCTTAAAACAAAAAACAAAGACAGGCTAAATTTCATTTGTTAAAAAAAAAGAGAAAAACCTGAGTGTGGACAATAAAAAAAACCAACTTAGAATGATGAAAAAAAAGTGATGAGGCACTATTTACACAGTTAGTAAAACACTCAAACAAGAGATAATGTCATCAAGGTAATGAATGAAAACGTATTTTATTTCCGATGACAGCTATTTTCTCATCGGCCTGGAAACAAGCTTATGTGGGTTACATTGTGATAAAGCATTCATTAACACAAACAGGTTTACAACGTTCCATCCTGATAAAAGCGATCTTCTCATCGTATCGATCCAGGATCATATTAAACGTAGAAACTATCTTTCAAACCAGAAGGCGCATGGACCCAGAGTTATTATTATTGCTGATTTTTTGGTTTGCCACGATACGCAGGAAAAATATCCGCGAATTGTTTCAAAAAAGATCACAAAAGAGGATCTTATTGACGTTCTGCAGAACGTAAAAGAAAGCGACGTGATAAAAAGATACGCCTCAAAGATTGAATACCAGATCATTTATATGATTTGCAAGGGTAAAGGAATGCGTGAAATTGCAATGAAATATAATCTTTCTTTGAAATATCTTTATGGACTTAAAAGGAAAATACTAAAAGAACATGGATTAGATAACTGCAATGTGAATGGATTGCTCATTTGCAGAGATATTCTTTCGGGTCACTAGGCATATGCTTTTCAGCATCAACTGCTCCCGTCATGATAAAAAGCAGAAGAATGGCAATAAGGAAAAGGAGGCAATTAGCAACATTTTAAAATTTCATTAGTTAGTTACATTCTGTCAAATGTTCATTATATAAAAGGAATTCTTAAATGAAAAACAAGTTACTTATCAGTTCTGTTGCCATGTTATTTATGGGCGTAACTACCCTGGGCCATGCCGCAACAGTCAATGGTGGCACCGTTAATTTTCTAGGTGAAGTCGTTAATACAGCCTGTGTCGTTTCCAGTGATACTGCCTACCAAACCGTACAACTCGGTCAGGTCAAAGCCAGCACCTTTGGTGATACCGCAGGAACGAAGGCGCAAAATCCTAAAGCCTTTAAAATTATTTTAGAGCAGTGTGATGGCACGTCGAGCACAGCAGCGGTGACGTTTGACGGCGTAACAGATTCGACCCAAAATGCACTTAAGTCAACCGGAACCGCGGCAGGTGTTGGCGTCTATCTTGTCGATAATAACAATGCCGAGATCACCATTGGTACGGCTACGCCAGCAGAAGCACTGTCCGGCAGTACCAATATCTATACCTTCAAAGCAGACATGATATCGGTTTCAGACACGGTCACCGTGGGTTCCGTCGACAGCTCTGCCAATTTTACTATCACTTATGCCTGATAACACTGGCAGGGGAAACCCTGCCATTATTCTCTTCAAGTAAGGGTAAACATGTACATCATCAGATTTGTACTTTATATGGCCTTGTTATGCGCCAGTCTGAGCGTTAATGCAGGCGGTATTGGTGTAGGCGCTACCCGCGTTATTTATAATGAAAATGCTAAACAAGCATCGCTTTCTGTCACCAATACGGATACAGCCGCAGTCTATTTAATTCAGTCATGGGTTGAAGATGACGCCAGCAACAAAAGCAATGATTTTGTTCTTACACCACCACTATTCATTATTCAGCCCAATAAAGAAAACCTGTTACGCATCATTTTTTCTGGCGAAAAGCGCCCGTCCGATCGTGAATCCTTATACTGGCTTAATGTCAAAGCGATACCATCGCAAAATAATAACACCGAACCTGATAGCAGCAGCCTACAGTTTGCCATCGTCAGTCGGCTAAAACTATTTTATCGCCCCAACAATCTTCCATTAAGTAGCAGCGAAGCCATTAAAAAACTGCAAACCACCCGACAAGACAGCCTGGTCACCTTTAATAACCCAACGCCTTATTATATCAATGTCGCCAATATAAAGAGCAAAAATCAATTTCTTGAAACAAGAAGCATCACACTTGCGCCTTTTGGTAAGACAAGCATTGATATTGCTCCGGCAAAGGAGATGACTTATCAGGTTATTAACGATTACGGCGGTATGGAGCCTGTCGTGCATGTCAGATAAATTGAAAACCGGAGATTAAGATGAAATGTTATGGAAAACTGGCATTGATTGTTCTGATACATTTCCCCTTTCAGGCCACCGCCAACTATAAATTTAATCCTGGGCTGATTGATTCAACAGTCTCATCTGTAGCCGATCTGGAAAACTTTCAAAATGGCAATGTTATCGCGCCCGGTATTTATTTAGTTGATATCTATCTGAACAGCGATTATGCCACTTCGGCGGAAATAAAGTTTATTGAGAAAGGTAAGAACATTGTTCCATGTTTCGATGAGAAAATCCTGGTCGCTGTCGGGGTTAATACCCGTGACATAACTAAACCCGGCGCCTGTATTTTCATAGAAGATGACATACCAGGTACTCATGTTAATTTTGTGCCAGAGAAGCTAAAAGTTGAGATTAGCGCGCCACAATCCGTGCTTTTCAATACCGCGCGAGGGCACATACCCAAAACGCGGTGGGATCACGGTATCCCAGCGTTACTGCTTAACTATCGATACAGCGGCTCAACCGGCAAGGTCAATCACTATGACGCGGAAAATCATTTTCTGGCCCTGGATAGCGGTGCCAACCTCGGTGCCTGGCGCTTAAGAAATAATTCAACCTGGACGTTTAATGAAACCCACGATTCGCGTAACAGCGAATGGAAAAACATCCGCACTTACTTACAACGTCCGCTGTTAGACTTCGACAGCATCATAACAATAGGTGAATACAGCACGTCCAATGCGATCTATGACACCTTCAATTTCAGAGGTCTGCAAATTTCGTCGGATGAGGCGATGCTGCCTGACAGCCGTCGAGGCTTTGCACCCGTGGTCAGAGGCATAGCGAAAACCAATGCCAGAGTGACGGTGAAACAAAATAACTATGTTGTTTATGAAACCTACGTTCCTCCAGGGCCCTTTGAATTAACCGATCTCTACGCCACGGGAAGCAGCGGCGATCTGACGGTCAACATTACAGAAAGTGATGGGCAAGTTCAGTCTTACACCATGCCTTACTCTTCTCTGCCGGTATTACAACGAGAAGGTAGCATCAAATACAGTCTGACCTCCGGGAAATACCGTGGTCTGACAATGCAAGATTCACCGGAGTTTTTTCAGGCCACGCTTATTGCAGGTTTACCCTATGGAATGTCTTTCTATGGCGGTGGTCAGTTAAGCGATAATTATAAAGCCTGGTCATTGGGCTTAGGCATGAACCTGGGCTTTATGGGCGCGATTTCGGTTGATGCAACCCATGCCCAGAGTACGTTAGCCGATAAAAGTCAGCATGCCGGAAACGCCTATAAGTTTCAGTATGCGAAATCGCTGAACACCTCTGGCACAACGTTCCAACTATTGAGCTATCGCTTTACCACTGACGGATTTTATAATTTTAGTGATACCACATGGAAAAAAATTGACGGTCGTGGTTTTAATACAGATGGCTCGTTGAATCTTGATACAACTTATAACCTACGCTTTGCCCGTAAAGGTCAACTTCAGGCCAGTTTATCTCAGGATCTGGGTGAATTCGGTTCTGTCTATCTCACCGGTTTAGAACAAACATACTGGAACATGGGAAAGAAAAACACGACGTTACAGGCCGGTTTTAATACCACACTTTACGACATTACCGCAGGACTGGCTTTGAGCTATAACCGTAATCCGTGGCAAATGGAAACGGATAAACGCATATCTTTATTATTTTCTTTGCCGCTGGATAAATTTACCCGGAATTCCGCCCCTCACACTGCACGCCGGGCCTGGGCAACGGCTGGAACACACTATGATGCGAAAGGGAATTATACCCATTCGACGGGAATTAACGGGGTGGCGCTGGAAAACAGAAACCTCAGTTATAACCTTCAACAATCTTACAGCAATAATGGCCAGACCTACGGCGGGAGTGCCGGGCTGACCTACAACGGAGCCTATAACGCCGTCACATCAAATTACAGTTACAGTAAACACTATCGTCAGGCGAGTATTGGGATTGATGGCGGTGTCATTATTCACCAGGAGGGAATAACCTTTGGTCAGGCGCTGGGGGACACCAATATACTTGTCGATGCAGCAGGTGCCTCAGGATTATCCGTTGAAAACAGAACGGGCGTTAAAACCGACTGGCGCGGATATACCTATCTTCCTTACGCCACCGCATACAGAAATAACCGCATTGCGCTCGACCAGTCAACACTGCCGCCAGATATCACACTGGAGGAAGCGGTTAAAAATACGGTGCCGACTCAGGGTGCGCTGACGCGCGCTAAATATGATGTCAGGAAAGGGCTTCAGGCGTTATTTACGCTGACGCAAAATGGTAAAGCCTTGCCGCTGGGTACGCTTGTGACAGTAAAAGAACCTGCGATTAGCAGCATTGTCGGCGACAACGGCAACGTCTTCCTTTCAGGTATACCGGAAAGTGGAACGCTCACGGCAAGCTGGGGAAGCCGTCAGGATCAACGCTGTAATCTGCGCTTCGATCTTGCCAACATCACATCAAACGGCATTATTATCAAAAAACATCTGAGGTGCGAATGATCAGAATTTTACTTCTTCTCCCCTTACTCTGTTGTTATTCATCCACACATGCCTACGATATTATCCTTCAGATAAATGGCATTATTTCAGAAAATGGTTGTGTGGTGGACAGCAACGCCAGAGAGTTGTCGGTTGACATGGGCACGGTGGCAAGTCGTGATTTTACTGCGGGCCAGTTAACGTCAGAACTGGTGCCTTTCAGTATTTATTTACGTAACTGCTCGTCGCTGGCCTCTGGTGTTAAAGTCACTTTCGAGGGCACGCCCGATCTGGCAGACAGTTCGTTGCTGAGGCTCACTGAAATGAATGAATCAGCCAGTGGCATCGGCATTGAAATTCTGGATAAAGAGAAAAACCCGATCCCGTTAAATTTCGCTTCAGCACATTATTCGCTGACACCCAATTCAGACGCAGAGCTGAAGTTTTACTCTCGATATAAATCAACCGCAGCGGTTAAGCCCGGTATGGCTAATGCCACCGCAACTTTTAACCTTGAATACGATTAAACGTGTTAATAAAGCAGGTTTCTATGAATAAGTTGATCATCCTGATTTTTATTATTCTGGTTAGCGCTCACCCGTCGGTTTACGCCTATGAGACAGACAGTTCCTGTGAGATAACCGTACCCGCCATTTCAGTCAATATGAGTAATCAAGCACCTTCTTCGGCAGGCGTTGATTTAAGCGGCTGGAATACAAACGCATGTGGGCAAACACATCGGGTAGGCACATGGCAATATGGCTGGTATGACACCAGCAATCTTTCCCCCACCGGTATCAGCTACAATGATGGCTCGGGTAATCATTCAATATACAGAACAGGCATCACCGGCATTGGGGTCGTATTAAAAGCCAGAATGGTACCTAATACGATTTCTGGCGCATCCAGTCTCGGCATGTTACCCATTGGCTCTGCGGAAACCAAACTCACTTCTACATCGCTTTTGGGTATTTCCAATGTCCAGACCACCTTGCAATACAAATTTGTCACGACAGGCGAAATCATTTCCCCCAACGTTTACAGCATCACGTTTAGCGCTGGCAGAGCACAAATGAGAGACTTACTCAGCGGTGCTTATCCCGTGCCGGTGAATGCCAATATCAGCTCACTGGCCGTGAATAACAAAGGCTGTGATATTATGACGCGCAGCCTTGTCGCGAATATGGGTGCCGTGGGAACGCAGCAACTGCCTAATATTAACAGCGTATATGCTGGTGAACCGGTAACCATTAATTTGCAGTGCGATGATAATGTTATCGTTGAGGCTATTTTCAGTGACTTAACGAATCCGGCAAATACGACCACCACCCTGAACTTAACCGGTGAATCAGATGCGCAAGGCGTGGGGGTTGAGCTTTTACTCAATAGCAGTACGACACCGGTTCAGCTCAGCTATCCGGCAAGGTATGGCGGTGCGCCGGGCAGAAACCTGATCAAAACCGCATCGGAGGCCAGTAATCTCTCTTTCCAGGTGACACCACGCTATATCAGAACCGGGGACCTGACACCCGGCGTAGCCAATGCCACCGCAGCGTTGACGTTTGTTTATAATTAATTAGAAAACCAGCACCAGGGATCATAACAAGCAGCCCAACCTGAGGTTGGGCTGCCTTTGCTTTATTTCGTTTCACACGCCGTTGGCCAGGGCTTTGCCGGCGAGTTGAACGGATGGTACTGGTAGCACCAGGTTTCCGACACCACGTTGCCCTGTGCTTTCAGATAGAGCTTAAGCTCTACCGGATCACCTTCCCCCGCCACCAAATCAAACTGTGCCAGCCAGTTGCCTGAATCGTCCGGCAATTTAGACACGAGCACGTTCTCAAACGTGCCACGCGACGCAGAAAGGACGGCTTCTGGCGACACGCCTGACGGCAGATGGTTGAGCACATCGCCACGGAACTCGACGGCAAACTTACGGCTGTCATGCGGACGGTCGGAACCCGGCACACCGCCCCTGCCCAGTCGGGTCGCACCACAACGCGCCAGGGTGGAAGGATAAGGCTCATCGGCCAGCCAGTGCAGTCGATAATGGAAGTGATGCTGTTCGCCCGCTTTAGCCGGTGATTCTGGCACCCACATGGCCACGATGTTGTCATAGATTTCATCGTCAGTCGGGATTTCCACCAGCAGCACCGAGCCTTTGCCCCATTTGCCGATGGGCTCCACCCAGAGATCGGGCCGCCGCTCATAGTGAGCCGCATCAAGGTAGCTGTCGAACGCTCTGTCCTTCTGGAGCAAACCAAATCCTCGCGGATTCTCGTCGTTAAAGCTCGACGTGACCACGCGTAAAGGATTATTGAGTGGTCGCCAGATATGTTCGCCGCTGCCGGTCCACATCGCCAGGCCGTCTGAATCGTGCACTTCCGGACGCCAGTCTGTGCCTGCGCCTTTGACCGTTTTTGAAAACCAGTACATTGAGGTCAGAGGGGCAATCCCGAAACGCTGAACGTCTTTACGCAGGAACAGCGTACATTCGACATCCTGCACCACACCTTTGCTGCGGTGCAGGATAAATTTATAGGCACCGGTGATGCTCGGCCCGTTGAGCAGCGCATAGACGGTCAGGTTTTTGCTGTCATCTTTAGGCGCTTCAAACCAGAAATCCGTAAAGTCAGGAAACTCTTCATCCATGCCGGGCTGAACGGTATTCAGGGCGATGCCACGCGCGGATAATCCAAACTGGCCCAGTTCGCCGATGGCGCGGAAATAGGAAGCCCCCATAAAGGATATCCAGTCGTTTTGTGGGTTCGTTTTTAACGTATCCTGACTGGCCAGCACCCGGAATCCTGAAAACACGTTACCTTTAAGCGGAGGCAGCTTGACGGTTTTGTCCGTGGTGGTGAAGTAATCAATATTTTGTATGATTTCGCGCGCGGCGTTATTTTCAACAACGTGCATTTTCACCGGCATACGGTGTAAGCCGTTGACCATAAAAAAGGTAACAGGAAACCGTCCGGCGTTTTTAAACAGCGCATAGTCCGGTTTGTAGACCGTTTTCATGTAGGCGTCATAGGTTATGTTGGATAACAATGACGGGTCGAATTCAGTGGGCTTTTCGTAAGGTTTAGCCGCCAGCGCTTTGGCCTGGGCAATTAAGGTTTCAAAGTTAAATGCTTTGCTATCACCCATTTTGAGAACACCTGCTGCGATAGCGCCAGGGGAAATGCCTAATGCAGATAAGGCAGCAAAAGCCCCGGAATAAGTCAGTAAAGTCCTTCTTGTAACCATGATCCACCTGTTTTTTTAATACTCATTCAATGAATTCGCGCCATGTGCGGCAAAATGGTGAGCTGATTGCTGCCGGTAAGCCGCCTTCAACTATAGCTGAGAGAAACCTTTGCCTCTCAAACAGATGACAGGTATCACGTCAACATGTGGGATGAGCGTATAGCGCGGCAGCAATTAATTGCATGGGATTTGCCTGAGAAGTGAAAGCATTCAGCGAAAGGGCCTTTGTCTTCTTAACGTGATGAACAGGTATTTATCAGGTTAAGGTGACACAACGCAAAAACCCCGCCTGCGTGGGCTTTGCATTAAGACGGCGGAACTGACCGGTAAGCCGCGTGCTTTTATAAACAGCGTCGTGGACAGTCATTCATCGCCTTCTCGCCCCGCCCCACAAAGCAAAACCCCCGCCTGCGTGAGGCTTGCATTAAGACGGCGGAACTGACCGGAAAGGCTCGTGCTTTTATAAACAGCGTCGTGGACAGTCATTCATCGCCTTCTCGCCCCACAAAGCAAAAACCCCGCTTGCGCGGGGTTTGCATTAAGAAGTCGAAACTGACCGATAAGCCGGGTTCTGTCGTGGACAGTCATTCATCTAGGCCAGCAATCGCTCACTGGCTCAAGCAGCCTACCCGGGTTCAGTACGGGCCGTACCATGTGAACCCCTATTTGGCCTTGCTCCGGGTGGAGTTTACCGTGCCACGGACTGTTACCAGCCGCGCGGTGCGCTCTTACCGCACCCTTTCACCCTTACCTGATCCCATTACTGGGCCATCGGCGGTTTGCTCTCTGTTGCACTGGTCGTGGGTTTCCCCCCCAGGCGTTACCTGGCACCCTGCCCTATGGAGCCCGGACTTTCCTCCCCTTCGCCCGTCTCCTTCAGAGAAGGACGACGACGAAGCGGCGACTGTCTGGTCAGCTTCGGCGCGCATTATAGAGGGTTTAGCTCGCGCTGTCACGCCCGGCGCGCAGGCAACGCATCAGGCTTATGCCTGTTGCTCCAGCGCGTATTTATAGAGCGCATTCTTTTTCACCCCGTGGATCTCCGCCGTCAGCGCTGCTGCCTTTTTCAACGGCAGTTCCTGCTGTAACAGCGCCAGCGTGCGCAGGGCTTCCGCGGGAAGCGCCTCTTCGTCAGGATGATGGCCTTCAACAATCAGCACCATCTCACCTTTACGGCGATTTTCATCCTCTTTCACCCAGGCCAGGAGCTCGCCCACCGGCGCGCCATTCAGGTTTTCCCAGGTTTTCGTCAACTCGCGCGCCAGCACCACATAGCGGTCGGCACCCAGTTCCGTCACCATGTCCTGCAGGCTGTCCAGCAAGCGGTGCGTGGACTCATAAAAAATCAGGGTGCGCGGCTCTTCAGCCAGCGCCCGCAGGGCATCACAACGCGCCTTGGTTTTGGCGGGCAGAAACCCTTCGTAACAGAAACGATCAGACGGCAATCCCGCTGCGCTTAATGCTGTTATCGCTGCACAGGCACCAGGTAAAGGAACGATGCGAATCCCGGCCTCACGGCAACGGCGAACCAGGTGATAACCCGGATCGTTGATTAACGGCGTGCCAGCATCCGAAACCAGAGCTATGCTTTCTCCCTGTTGCAGCCTGGTTAGCAAGATTTCTGCTTTCTGCTGTTCGTTGTGGTCATGAAGTGCGAAGAGTCGCGCATTGATGGCGAAATGTTGTAGCAACAGTCCGGTATGACGTGTATCTTCCGCTGCGACCAGATCGACGCTGGAAAGTACCGCTAGCGCCCGCTGGGTAATGTCAGCCAAATTACCTATTGGGGTTGGCACGATGTAGAGCGTGCTGGCGGAAATGTCTGCCCGATCGAGTTGTTTCATTGTTTCATCCGAATTGCCGATTTAATATTGAGCATCTTGAAAAAAACATCACTGGATACAGTATGCTTCCTTCAAAAATCGTTCGTCATAAAGCAGGACGCTTTGTGCCTGTCCTTCTTGCTGGTCTGATTTTAGCCGCGTGTAGCGGCCAGGGCCCCAAAAGCCAGTCCGTAGATATTCAGGGACCCGTTACCAATAATTCTGCCTACTATCTGCAGCAGGTGCAGCAAAGCAGCGATGATAGCAAGACCGACTGGCAATTACTCGCAATCCGCGCCCTGCTGAAAGAAGGAAAATATCCTCAGGCTGCGCAGGCCATCGATGAACTGCCTGCTCAGCTTTCCGATAAACAGCAGCAAGAATTACTGCTGTTGAAGGCCCAGTCGCAGATTGGACAGCAAAAGATTGCCGATGCTCAACAGGTCCTGAGTCAGGTGAAAACCAGTGAGCTGTCTCAGGATCAGCTGGCCCGCTACTTCGGTTTACAGATTGCCAGTGCGCAGGGTAAAACATCCCTGGCCCTGCTTCGCGCCTATATTGCGCAGGAGCCATTGCTGAAAGGTGATGACCGCCAAAAGAATATTGATGCAACCTGGCAGGCGCTGACCCAACTGTCGCAGCAGGATATGAATTCGCTGGTGATTAATGCCGATGAAAACATTCTGCAGGGCTGGCTGGATCTGCTGACGACCTGGCATGCTAATGCCCAGGATGCCACTATGCTGAAGTCAGCTATCAAAGACTGGCAGACGCGCTATCCGGATAACCCTGCGGCAAAAACCCTACCGACCCAACTGAGCCAGGCGCAGAACTTCACCAAAGCCTCGACCAGCACTATCGCGCTGCTGCTGCCCTTGAACGGTCAGGCACAAATGTTCGCCAGTGCTATCCAGAAAGGGTTTAACGACGCGAAAAACGGTACCCTTGCGACCGCCCCACAGGCGACGCCGGGCAGTGCACAAGATCCTATCGCGATGAATCAGCAGCAGCCTGCTGATGCGAACGCGGTCGTCAGCCCGTCAGCAAATCCTGCGGCAACGCAGCAGACCAGCAACGGGCAGCAACCGGCCACGACGCAACAGCAGCCCCAACCGCAGCAACAGCCCGCTGCCGAACCGGCCAGCAATGCCCAGGTGAAGGTTTATGACACCAGCAGCCAGCCTGTCGCGCAGGTGATGCAGCAGGCCCAGCAGGACGGTGCCACACTGGTCGTCGGACCGCTGCTGAAAAACAATGTTGAATCCGTCGCGAACAGCCAGACACCGCTGAATGTACTGGCCCTGAACGAGCCAGAGCAAATCCAGAACCACCCCAATATGTGCTATTTTGCGCTGTCGCCCGAAGATGAAGCGCGCGATGCTGCGCACCACATCTGGGATCAGGGTAAACGTCAGCCGCTGCTGTTAGTTCCGCGTAATGGTCTGGGTGATCGTGTGACGGCAGCCTTTACAAAAGAGTGGCAGTCGCTGGGTGGCAGCACCGTGCTTCAGCAGCGCTTTGGTTCTGTTTCAGAGCTCAAGCAAGGCATTAACAGCGGTGCCGGTATCAGCATGAGCGGTACGCCGGTTGTCATGCCATCGTCTTCTCAGCCGCAAAGCGTATCCATTGCAGGGCTGAATATTCCGGCACCTCAAACTACTGCTCCGGCAGCCAGCAGTGGCGGTGCGATAGATGCCGCCTACATCGTCTCGACTCAGGATGAACTGCAACTGATTAAACCGATGATCAGCATGCGTACCGGTAGCCGTAGTAACGTTGCGCTCTATGCCAGTTCGCGCAGCGCGCAGGCGGGAGCAGGCCCGGATTTCCGACTGGAAATGGAAGGACTGCAGTTCAGTGATATTCCTCTGCTGTCTGGCGCTAACCCGGCGTTGATGCAGCAGGCCGCAAAATCGTTTAATAACGACTATTCGCTGGTGCGCCTGTACGCAATGGGGATTGATGCCTGGACGCTGGCTAACCACTTCAACCAGATGCGTCAGGTACCGGGCTTCTCGCTCGACGGCAATACCGGTAAGCTGAGCGCCACCACTGATTGTGTGATCAACAGGAAGTTGACATGGAACCAGTATCGCCAGGGCAATATCGTACCGGCCAGCTAAACCGCCGCCGTACGGGGGCCGAGCATGAACAACTCGCCCGCCGCTATCTTGAGCGGGCGGGGTTAACATGGGTCGCCAGCAATGTTTACTATCGCGCAGGTGAACTTGACCTGATAATGCGAGACAGACAATGTTGGGTGTTTGTCGAAGTGCGTTACCGACGTAACGCCCGATTCGGCGGCAGTCTGGCCAGCATTACCCGACAGAAACAACACAAGCTGCTGCGTGCCGCCTCTCTGTGGCTGGCGCAACGCGGCGGCAGTTTTGAAACAGTGAATTGCCGTTTCGACATCATTGCCATTACCGGCACGGCGCTTGAATGGTTGCCGAATGCCTTTAATGCAGACGTTTAGAACCAGGTGGTCGTGTGCAGGAAAGAATTAAAGCGTGTTTTACCGAAAGTATTCAAACTCAAATCGCAGCTGCAGAGGCGTTACCCGATGCCATTTCGCGGGCAGCGATGACGATGGTGCAGTCACTTCTTAACGGTAACAAGATACTGAGCTGTGGTAATGGCGCGTCGTCAGCCAATGCTCAGCACTTTGCCGCCAGCATGATCAACCGCTTTGAAACCGAACGCCCCAGCCTGCCCGCACTGGCATTAAGTGCGGACAACGTGATGCTGACGGCAATCAGTAACGATCGCCTGCATGACGAGATCTATGCCAAACAGGTGCGTGCGCTGGGACAAACCGGCGACGTGCTGCTGGCCATCTCTACCCGAGGAAATACACGTGACATCGTGAAGGCGGTTGAAGCCGCCGTCACGCGCGATATGACTATCGTTGCGCTTACCGGTTATGATGGGGGCGAATTAGCCGGATTGCTGGGACCGCAGGATGTGGAAATTCGTATTCCTTCACATCGCAGTGCTCGCATTCAGGAGATGCATATGTTAACACTCAACTGTTTGTGCGATCTGATTGATAACACCTTGTTTCCCCACCAGGAATGACGGAAGGAGCACCAATGAAAGCATTGAACGCTGTAGCCATTGTTTTAACCGCCATGCTGCTGCAAGGCTGCGTCGCGGTGGTTGCTGGTAGCGCCGCTGTTGCGACCAAAACCGCCACCGATCCCCGCTCAGTCGGGACACAGGTTGATGATGGCACGCTGGAATTACGCGTCAGCAACGCGCTGGCAAAAGATCAGCAAATCAAAACCGATGCCCGCGTCATTGCCACCGCCTATCAGGGCAAAGTGCTGTTAACCGGTCAGGCACCCAGTCAGGACATTGCCAACCGCGCGAAACAGATCACCATGGGCGTTGACGGCGCAACCGAAGTCTATAACGAAATTCGGATTGGGCCGAAAGTCAGCCTTGGCACCTCATCGTCTGACACCTGGATCACCACCAAGATCCGTTCGCAGCTGCTGGGCAGCGATCAGGTGAAATCGTCAAGTGTGAAAGTCACCACGGAAAACGGTGAAGTGTTCCTGTTAGGCCTGGTGACGCCAGACGAAGCCAAAGCCGCCGCAGATATTGCCAGCCGGGTCAGCGGCGTGAAACACGTCACTACCGCCTTCACGATGGTGAAATAACGCTGCGTTAGCCGCTGTCCAGACCTGCTGCTGCCGCACACAGAAAAGCCGCACCCTTTCGGGTTGCGGCTTTTTTTATATGGCAAACAAACGTTAACCGGCTCACCGTGCGGCTAAACACCGCGCTCAGCCAGCGGTGTTATCCGCTAGCATTACCCGAGAAGCATCAGACCGGGATATCAATCACCAGCGCGCGGGTCGGCGTTATTGCCGACAGCCACAGCTGCTGCTCTTCCTGCAAAAATGCCCCATCGCCGCAGCCCAACTGTTCATGGTGCGCAGCACCCGCTGAGGCCTCTAACGCGCCGTGGATGGATTGCAGATAGGCGCGCGCGCCCTGAAGCGGCACCAGGTGTTGTTCGCCTGCTGCCAGCTCAAGCTGATGAATCCAGACCTGCTGTCGCAGCTGAAGGCTGTTGTCGCTGCCATCGGGGGAAGCCAGCAACTGTGAACGCGTTCCGCCTGACAGGGTGATTTTCTGCATACGTGGGTTTTCACGTTCCGGGCAGGCTGCCAGCCAGAGCTGCATGCGCGTTAACGGGCGATCTTTACTCGGGTTAAGTTCGCTATAGCTCACGCCAGGCTGCGCGGAGAGGAGCAGCGCCTCACCTTCACTCACAGTGATGTGATTGCCTTCGCTGTCACGGTATTCCGCCTCTCCCTGCAAAACGATGTTCAGTACATCCACCTGTGGATAGGTGCGCGGCTGAAAAGCCGCGCCAGGTGCCAGAACTTCCTGATTTAAAACGCGTAAGGAGGCATAACCCATCAATTTGGGGTCGAAATAGTGGCCAAAAGAGAAACTGTAGCGCGCCTGTAACCAACCGTAATCGGCCTGACCACAAGCGGATGCACTGCGTGTCGTAATCATTCTTTACCTCCTGCATCCGTCGGCAAGGATCGACGACGGGTATGATTCCTTTATGGTAAAAGTCTGGACGCCGGATTGTTAGCCAGTTAATCTGCCCGGCATATTCAAATTTCCTGACAGAGAACCGGGATGGCTAAAGATCGTGCGTTAACCCTCGAAGCATTGCGTGTGATGGATGCTATCGATCGCCGTGGCAGCTTTGCCGCCGCCGCCGATGAGTTAGGGCGCGTGCCCTCGGCGCTCAGCTACACCATGCAGAAACTGGAAGAAGAGCTGGATGTGGTCCTGTTTGACCGCTCAGGCCACCGTACCAAGTTCACCAATGTAGGAAGAATGCTGCTTGAGCGCGGTCGGGTTTTGCTGGAAGCCGCCGATAAACTCACTACCGATGCCGAGGCGCTGGCGCGCGGCTGGGAAACCCAGCTGACCATCGTCACGGAAGCATTAATCCCCACCGATGCGCTGTTTCCGTTAGTCACTAAGCTGGCTGACAAGGCCAACACGCAGATTTCCATCATGAAAGAAGTCCTGGCGGGGGCATGGGAAAGGCTGGAACAGGGGCGGGCCGATATAGTAATTGCACCGGATATGCATTTTCGCGCCTCTACCGAGATTAACACCCGCAAACTTTACAGCATCATCAGCGTTTACGTTGCCAGCCCGGACCATCCGATCCACGACGAACCTGAACCGCTTTCAGAAGTCACGCGGGTGAAATATCGCGGTATTGCCGTGGCGGATACGGCCCGTGAGCGCCCGGTTCTGACCGTGCAACTGCTGGATAAGCAACAGCGCCTGACCGTCAGTACGATGGATGATAAACGTCGCGCGCTTCTGGCTGGTTTGGGCGTGGCAACCATGCCTTATAACATGGTGGAACAGGACATTGCAGAGGGACGCTTGCGGGTGGTCAGCCCGGAGTATTCCCGCGAGGTCGATATCATCATGGCATGGCGGCGTGACAGCATGGGGGAAGCAAAAGCCTGGTGCCTGCGCGAAATCCCCCGCCTGCTGGCAAAGAAAAATTAACCTGACGAGAACGATCCCCTGATGTTTACAGTCGACTCAGGCAGTCCAGCGCGACGGTTTTAAAACAGGCAAAGTCGCTGCTGTCACGTAAACGCGTCATGGCCCGCTCGCGCATAAACGTCACAAACAGGTCGTAGATAGCCATCGCTTCTTCATACTCGTTTTTGCTGATCGCCAGCAGGAATATCACGTAAGCCGTATCGTCTCCCCAGGGAATACCTTGCGGGGCCAGAACGGTATAGACGACCGTTTTTTTCGCCATCAGGCCCAGCGAGTGCGGTAGCGCAATGCCCTCACCCAACATGGTGCTGACGATGGCTTCACGCTCCTCGACGGAGGCATAAAACGCGTCGTCCACCACGCCTTCCGCTTCCAGCTGATGGCACAATAACCGGAACAGCGCAGACTGGGTCATCGGTTCGTCGATAATCCTGAAATGACGGGCATCAAAAAATTTCTCCAACATATAGGGTCGGGTGCGATCGACCAGCACCAGCTTACCTATCTGCTCCAGCTGAAATTCCGTGGGGAAAGGTGCCACCACGACAACCGGTTTCTCTTTTTCACTCAGCCGCGTGGTGGAAATCACAAAATCTTCTTCGATGCGCTGACGGGCTTCATATTCACGCTGCGACAGGCACTGAGTGACCTGCAACTGCGGATAGTTACGCATCAGCATGGCTTCTATCATGCGGAGCGTGGAGTTGCCGCTGTCGCACACCAGCAGTACCTGAGGGCGACGCTGATAGCCCACATCATAATGGCGCTCCAGCCCGACGCCGATGTGGAGCACCAGAAAGCCAATTTCATTTTCGCTGATGGTATAGGGCGAATATTTGCCCCAGCTGGACACCGCCGCCAGGGTCACGTCATAGGCCATCGGATAATGCTGTTTGATGTTGCTTAACAGCGGATTGGGGATATGGATCTGGTAACGCACCCGCGTGATCATGGTTTTAATGTGGGTCAGCAGATCGGCCCGGAGCTGTGGATCGTTCTGGAGATTGTAATAGTAATAGGTGTTAATAAAACTGAGCAGATAATCGACCAGCGCATCCGCATCGTCCGCATTAATGGCGCTGGGGGCAATGTCCTGAATGCGTCGGGCGGCGATATTTACCCGCAGCCAGCTCTCTTCCGCCGGAGAAATGGGTTTTGCGATGAGCGGCCGCAGCGCATGAATCAGGGTTTGCGCCGACTCGCGCACGTCATCACCGATCTCTTCCGCCTGGGGATCGCTCAATGGGTAGCCTTCATTGATACGACGTATCGCCACCGCGCAGTAAAAGCGCAAATAGCGCTCGCCTTCATCGCTGAGGCGGATATTGTGCTGGGTAAAGCTGCTTTGCAGCAGCGGCTGCAGAGTCTCCAGCAGGCCGTTTTCCAGCGATTCCGGCACAATCAATGGGCTGTCCGGCTGCTCTTGCTCGATCTGAATCAGCAGATCGGTTAAGCAAGTGCGGATCGCCACTTCACTGCCAAACAGTTTCATGCCGTGATGGGGTTTACTTTCGATGCTTAACTGATAACGCCCGAGCCAGTCGCGCACGTCGGCCATATCATTTTGCAGCGTGGCACGGCTGACAAACCACTCCTCCGCCAGGTTTTCCAGCTTCAACGAATAAGCAGCAGTCAGAAAGCGCACCAGCAGGTAGCGGATTCGGTCATGTGAAGTACGCGGCACCCGCAGCGGTGCGCGCGTTTGCTGTTGCAGCACGTTAAAGCGCTGCACATCGCTAATTTTAAGCTGGTAACCCGCCCCGCGATTCAACACAAACTGCGCGCCATGCTCCTGTAGCAAGGCGTTAAGCGCGGTGATATCCGTTCGTACGGTGCGCGTTGATACAGCGAAGCGCCGCGCCAGTTCATCCTGGGGCAGCGTTTCGTTTTTCAACGCGTCAAACAGTTGCGCAAGGCGCTGATTAGGAAATCTCACGTTGGGTTACCTGCTGCAGTCATTAACAAGGACGAGGTAAACGCCAGACTGCCAAAAACAGACGGCAGCGTTATCATGCCTGTGCGCCGTCATCGCGTCCATGAAGCGGCGCACAGGCCTGGACTCAGTCCAGCAGACCTTTACAGATGGCCAGTAGCTGACGCACGTCTTCTACGCGGGTTTCGCCACTGGCGCTGTCGATGATCGAACTGTAAACATGGGGAATGACTTTGCTTACGCCAGCATCCAGGGCAATGCGCAGGATCGGCCCGACGTTTTGCAGATCGATCCCGCCCGTGGGTTCCAGCCAAAAATCCTGCTTCGCACAGGCTTCGGCGACAGCGCGGAACTCCTCCGCCGTCGCCAGCCCGCCCATCGGAAAGTACTTCACGGAACTGCCGCCCATGTCTTTCAGGAGCGCAATCGCGGTATCGACCGGCACAATGCCGTCGCTGGCCTGTGAGCTGAGCGGCCCGGTGGAAATCTTCACTTTACCCGGTGTTCCGGTGGGCGAAATCAGCCCGTTGACCACCGTCTGTGACTGACCGAGCAGCGCACGACTGGTGCCCACGCCGGTGAACACCTGATTGACGTGCTGCGGCTGCAGCACCGCTGCAATCTCACTCACCCTTTGCGACATACGAGGATCGCCCGCCCCCAGACCGATGGACAGCGCGTTATCAATCAGCGCGGCGTATTCGCGCATATCCGCAATAGCGGCGTCGTTGCTGGTGTAATTTTTCGATAATACGCCAACCAGGACGTGCCCTTCTGCGGCCTGCCAGATAGCGCGTGCATTCTCTTTTGAGCCCGCCAGCACGTTAAGGCACAGGCGGTCCTGATAAAAATTTGGGGTGAGCGTCATGCTATTTTTCTCCTGTTAACAGCGCCTGAATGCGGGTGAAAATAATATGCAGCTGGTCAGCACTGACGCTGCGCACGTCGGCCTCAATAATGCCTTCGTTGGCCTTGTAGCCACGGAAGTAAATGGCGATATCGCCGTTTTTCAGGGCCTGCACCAGGTCGCCGGTTTGGTGCCCGATCGCGCGTTCATCAAAGTGAATTTCTGCACGAGCAATGTCACGTCCGGCGGCATCCCACACAACGCGGGCGCTCACGCCGTTCAGCCCGTTGAGGTTGTTGATAAAAGGCGTCATTTTTTCCACCATCTGCGCGCCGGTGGTTTTTGGCTGGGTCAGGTAGGACTCAATCGCCTGCGTCAGTCCCAGAATGCCCTCTTTACCGACTTTCATGGTGCGACCAATGCCGTTGCTCTGGCGCTTCACCCACTCAACAAGCTGGTGTTTCCCGATAACCAGGCCGCTGGTAGGGCCTTCGATGGCTTTGGCTCCGCTGTAAATGACCAGGTCGGCACCCGCCTGGTAATAACACTGCAGATCTTCTTCTGCGGCGGCATCCACGATTAACGGCACGCCATGCTTGCGTGCCACCTCTGCCGCCTGCGCGACGCTCAGATGGCTCTTTTGCACGCAGTGATGCGACTTCACATAGAGAATGGCCGCCGTCTGGGCGGTGATCGCGGCGGCAAGCTGCTGTGGAGAGCACTCATTACTGTAGCCGGCCTCCACAACCCGACCGCCGCCCAGCGCGATCATGCTGCCGACGGGCGCGCCGTAATTCACGTTATGGCCTTTCGGCACCACGATGTCATGCGCTACGGTTAGCGGTGCCGTGTGCAGGTTATCCAGCAGCCAGTCATCGTCTTTTACAATCACCGCCGCCACGCTCTGGGCGATGCCCGCTGAGGCACAGGATACCACCAGCGCATTTTCTACCTGCAGCAGCCTGGCAATGTAAGCGCCGGTCTTATCGACCAGATCCTTGACTTCAAAATAGTGCTCCAGGCCGTACTCAACCGTCTCAACCACGTCGCGGGCCGGTGTGGACACGCCAAGGATGGTCATGCGCCCAGAGGCATTAATGACCTGCTTCAGGCCATATTTCTCATACAGTGAAGACATTGTGTTTTTTCCCTTCTTCCGTCATCCAGCACTCACCAGCGACGATCGCCGCCAGTGGAATAAGTTGGCGATCGCCCTGTTCGGTCAGCCCTTGTGCATCCACAAATGACACGGGTTCCTGCGCCACGCTGAACAGGGTAAAGTCGGCGTCATAGCCGGGTTGGATACTGCCTTTGCTGTGCAATCTCAGCCCGCTGGCCGCCTGATGAGTTACGCAGGCAATAATCTGCGGCAGCGTCATCCCCACATTGAAAAATTTCGACATCACGTGCGCCAGGGTATAAACCGGCCCGTTCAGGCGATTGCGGCAGTAGATATCCGAACTGATGCTGTGCGGCAGAATGCCCTGCGCTATCGCCGCGCGTGCCACCTCAAAGCTGAAGCTGGCACTGCCGTGGCCGACATCAAGGCGCACGTCCCGCGCCAGCGCATTTTTCACCGCCGCACGGAGCTGCCCGTCGGGCGTCAGAATGCGGTTCGGCTTGCCGTTGTAACAATGGGTGATGATGTCACCGGAGGTCAGTAACGCGGCGATTTCATCCAGGTTCGGGGGAGTGTTACCAATGTGTACCATCAGGGGCAGGTTGCCATTTTCCTGCTGAATCGCCTTTGCCAGCACCAGCGGCGTGATGCCGTTTTCGCCCACCACACTGCTGCTCATTCGGGCTTTGAACCCCAGAATAAAGTCAGGATGACGCCGCACCGCATCGGCTATGGCCGGGCGATCAATCTGCGTCATATCCGCCAGTTCATTTTGGGTGACAATGCCGGTGCGGGCGATGTTCAGCAGGGCGTAAACCTGGGTGGTGGCCGCCCGCGTGATCTGCCAGAAATCATCGATGTCGTCTGCTCCTGTACTGCCGGCATCCACAACGCAGGTTACACCGCACGCCACACCGACGTGGTCAGGGTGATCGTGATAGATCGGCGAGTTGGCGTAGCAGTGCACATGCGAATCTATCCAGCCAGCGCTAAGATAACAGCCCGCCGCCAGCGTTTTTTCCTCTTTGGCCCTGCCGCTCACCTCACCCACCTCGGCAATTTTACCGTCGCGTATGGCGATATCGATCAGACTGTCATCCGGCAAACGTGCCCGACGCAGAATCAGATCGTACATAGAAACCTCCTTTGGCTCGCCCGATCGGCCTGAACCGATCGGGCATCGCCGCGATCAGATCGCGACCGGAAAAATCGCCCCAAGGATCATCGCGCCGAGGATCGCCCCGCCGGTGATCGGTTTATTCCACAGATAGAACACCAGCGCGCCCAGCAGTGAACCGAGGCCAATCGGGATCGAGGCACCCATGGCAGCCAGAATAATCAGCGGCCCCAGAAAGCGTCCTGATGCATTGCCCGCGCCCATCATCACGTCCGCACCATAGGTACTGTTGCTTTGATTAATGGTGAATTTACGCGCCAGAATGATGACGTAGCCTATCGCCACGCCAATAACCAGACCGGTGACCAGCGAAGCCGCAAAATTCGCAACCGGGAAGACAAAACCCGCGCCCAGCAGCAGCGCGGGCACGCCCAGCCCGACGCCGGTCTGAATCGCCCCGCCGATATCCAGAATCCCGACCAGCGATCCTTCTATGATGCGGGCGAACAAAAAGCTGGCACCGAAGGCGGCAACCGCACCATAAACCCCCGTATCAATGCCCGCGCGTAACATAGAGACGAAAGCCACCTCGTTGAAAGCCCCGATGCCGTACAGGTAGTACATATGGGTTCCGGCAAACACGCCGGAGGAGAGCAAACCAACAAAAATCGGGAACGACCAGTCGGCATACCAGAAACCTTTGTTTGATTCTTCCATTGCAGACGCTCCGTTATTTGCCGCTCAGGCTGTTATGAATACTGTCGAGCCAGCCAGGAATGCCAAGCTGGAAGGATTGCAGCATCTTCATATCGAAACCGCGGAAGAAGGCGCTGAGAACAAACAAGGCGACGATGGCGCTCATCATGACTTTGGTCACTTTGTTCCAGCCGCTCTCTTCAACCCCTTTACCAATCAAAATGCCCAGCACCAGGCCCGGTACGGCATTGCCCATAATCAGCTGTGCCAGACCGCCAAAGATGGTGGCCCAGAAGCCCGATTTTTTACCGGCATCAATCGCCGCCAGCCAGAAGATCACCGGCATAACCGTGTTAACCAGCAGATTGGCGGCGGGCACCAGGACCTTCACCGCCGTGACCTGTAGGGCCGCTGGCACAGCAGAGGCGGTCGAGTTAAGAAAAGCCACCACCACCATGCCGATGATGCCGCAGGCGATAGCCATCTTTTTAGGATCGTGCAGCGTTTGCGTGACATTGCGATTTTTGACCATGATTGCCGCCGCGCCCCAGTTGGGAATGATGCGGTGATCCACATCCTGGGTGAACGCGCCAGCCGCCACAGAGGAAGCCCAGGCATTAAAGAAGAACCCCAACCCAAAAGAGAAGTGAGAGGCAGGATCGCCTTCACAGGAGTTGAGTTCACCCAGTGTGCGAAATGCGCCCATACCTTGTGTCGTCGGCGCATGGAACATGCGGGCGGCACCTGCACCCACACCGACGCCCACAAGGCCGCCGATAATTAACGACTTGAGCAAAATGATGAGAAACATCCTCTTTCCTTATATAAGTTGTTTGAGGCGAGGTTTACACGCGGGTGAAGTCGACTTTGTCACCGTCCAGACAGGTCACATTGATGGTGACCTCCAGGTCGACGCTGAAGTGCCTGCGCTCACGTGCCAGGAAAAAGAAAAGGAATTTTTCAGTTGTGACGCGTTCCAGCGCACGCACCACCTTTACGTCCTGCGGTTCAATGCGCAGCAGAATCTTATTGGCGTTGCGCAGGACTTCGTGCTGTACCCGGCTAAGCGCATCTGCAAAGGCTTTCGCTTTGGTATCGCCCTTACCGCTTACGGCAACCGAGGTTGTAAAGGTCTCTTTCATTCCTTATCCACCGTGTTTTTTGCGCCAGGCCTGAACCAGACGTTCACCCAGCTCTTCTTTGTCCATAAAGCCAAAGCCCAGCACGTTGGCCCCTTCATTAATGGCGGTCACGCCTTCGTCAACGGAGCGCATGCCATGTTTGGCCTTATAGCCATATTTGTTTTGCGCCGTAATCGCACCTGCACCGCCGCTGCCGCAAAAGGAGATACCAAAATCCGCCGCCTCTGCTTTCATGACATCGCCCAGCTTCATGTCCGCCGCGACACCGGGCACGACCACCGCACGGCCACCCGCTTTCTCTACGCCAGCCGCGACTTTCTGTCCTTTACCTAAACGATCGCCAATCACTACGGTTACCATATGTCTGTTCCTCTCATGGTTGGAAAATTAGTCGTTCTTCGCTACTTCAAAGTGGACGGAGAGCAGCCAGGCTTCTTCTGGTGGTAAATTGCCAAACAGATCCACCACCTGCTGCGCCAGCGCCATCGACTCCCTGGAGATTTCGTCAAACAGGTCAGCCTCAACCTCTGGCAGACTTTCCCCGGTCACGGATCGCAATGCCATGGCCCGCACATGCGAAGCCAGCATCTGGATCTGCACGGCATTCGGCTGGATGGATCGCTCAGCAAAAAGCGCCCCAATCTGCGACATCACGCGATCCGCCAGGGCCTGAATAGTTTGCTGTTCGTCTTGTGACGCATTCATCGCTACCGCTCCATTACACATACTCATCGTCTGCTTACCGTTACGCGTTTAGCGCGATCCCAAACTAACCAGCGACGGGACGGCTGTGGAGAAGGACTTTTTCCGTTTCAAAGTGGAAATCCTGCACCCGTGAGCGATCGGTAGCGCAAACTTCAGCTATCGCCTGGCCGGAATGATTTTTTTGTTAACAGAAACAGAGAGTTAATAATCGGATGTAAAACGGGCAAGACGGCACGGGAGGGATAAGCGGAAATTTGGGTTGCTGGTCAGCCGTCACAAAACCAACAAACAGCAACCCTGAGGATCGGGTTAACAGAGAAACTTATGACGCCGCGTTCGAGGGTTTTGTTAATCGCTTCACGCCGGGGTTGTCGACAGCAGGCTGGAGACGATGCTTTTTACGTCGGCCAATGGCGGCCACGATCAGGGCGAAACGGGCTTCATTGAGCCTGTAGCAGAACCCCATGATCAGCGCCGCGACAATCGCCAGCGTGCAGGGCCAGATAAAGATCAACTGCCTTAACCCCGCCAGCGTAGCGCTACTTTGTACGGTGTTCGGCACGTAGCCTATCTGCGTCAGCATCAGGCCGGGCAAAAATCCCGCCAGCGCGGCAGAAATTTTACGAAAGAAGGTGTAGCCGGTGTAACAGGCACCTTCTGCCCGAATACCGGTTTTCCACTCGCCGTATTCTACGGTATCCGGTACCAGCGCCCAGTTAAGGCTGTTAACGAACGCCGTGCCGAAAAATGCCACGCAGGAGAACATGACGAACAGCAGAGAGCTGTTCCCCCAGAGAAAGTTACACAGATCGCCCACGGCCCACAGGAGTAACCCACCCAGGTAGACCTGTTTTTTACCGAACTGTTTTACCGCTGTGGGCACCAGCAGCACCCCGACCAGGATACAGCCCATACTGAAAAAGCCCATCCAGGCGAGCAGATGCACATCATTCAGGACGTACTGGGTGTAATACACCTGGATGGCCAGTTTGATGTTAAACGCCGCCAGGGTACACAGGTTCGCCAGGCACAGGACACGTAACGGTGGATTGTGAAAGATAGCGCGAAATGCCGTTGCTACGCCGGGTTTATGATGGGCTGGCGTGACCTCCACATAGCGCTCTTTGACGCCGCGGTAACAGCAGGCCATGCACAGCATTCCGCAGGTCACAAAGAGCGCGGCAGCCACCTGATAGCCCAACGCGCTTTTGCCGACAAACAGCGACTGGATTGGCATAAAGCATACGGTACACACCAGCAATCCCAACGTTGCCCCACCTTGTCGCCAGGCGGCAAGATGAGCGCGCTCCGTGGGATTTTTGGTGATAGCCGGCACCATGGCCCCATACGAACAGTTCATCAGGCTGTAAAACAGGCCGAACATCATAAACAGCGCCGTCGCGATCGTGGTCTTTACCGTCAGGCTAAAGTCGTTAGCAACAAACTGTGCCGCCGCCACCAGCGCTACCGGCAGTGAGAAACAGAGAATAAACGGCCTGAATTTGCCCCTGGTGCCAATATGGCGGCGTGAATCCAGCACAATGCCGGTGAACATATCCGTGACGGCGGTGAAGAATTTGGCCACCAGGAAAATCACGCCGCCGTACCAGGCTGGCATACCCAGCTCATCGGTGTAGAACTTGAGTAAATAAAGCGTCCCAATAGTCAGCATCAGGTTGGAGCCAAAATCACCGAGGCCGTAAGCAAACTTCTCGCGCAGAGGGAGTTTCAGCGTGAGGGGATCGGAGCCTGTATTCATAAGTGATCCTTTTAGCGCCGCGACCGGCGCAGTCACAGAGCCAAATCAGCGCTGACGTTTACGGGCATCAATCTCTTCAATGATACGGACGTACATTTTTTCATTGAGGTTGTAGAAGCAGCCCATTGCCACAATCGTGGTGACCGCCAGCGCGCCGGGATAAATAAACATCAGCTGCTTTAAGCCCTCGACAGTGGCAGCAGACTGAATGACGTTGGGGACATAGCCGATTTGCGTCAGCATCCAGCCGGGGAAGAAGCCAGCCAGCGCCTGGGATACCTTACGGAAGAAGGTAAAGCCGGTATAAACCGTGCCTTCAGAACGGACGCCCGTCCGCCATTCGCCGTACTCTACGGTATCGGACACCAGCGCCCAGTTGAGGCTGTTCACAAAGGCAGAGCCAAAAAAAGCCAGGCAGGACCAGGCGACAAAACTGACCGAACCGCCACCGATAAAATAGTTGAGCAGGTCACCGACAACCCAAATCACTAATCCACCGATATACACTTTTTTCTTGCCAAAGCGCCGCACCGCGCCCGGCATCATGAACACGCCGATAAAAATGCATCCCATGCTGAAAAACCCCATCCAGGAAAGCAAAATGGGATCGTTCAGAACGTACTGGGTGTAGTACACCTGAATCGCCAGCTTGACGTTAAACGCCCCGAGCGTGCAGAGGTTGGCAATGCACAAGATAAACAGCGGCCGGTTACCGGCTATCGCCCGGAAAGAGAGCAGCAGGCCCGGCTTTTGTGCCGGACTGGCTGGGGCGTTTTCGACATAGCGTTCTTTAACACCGGCGTAGCACCACCACATAAAAAACAGCCCAAACGCTGAAAACAGCGTGGCGGCAACGATATAGCCCAGCTGCGGGCTTCCTTCCATCAGGTTCATCACCGGCACAAAACCCACCGTACAGATCAGCAGGCCCAGCGTTGCGCCGCCCTGTCGCCAGGCGGCCAGCGAGGCCCGTTCGTTAGGGTTTTTCGTCATGGCCGGCACCATCGCCCCGTAGGAGCAGTTCATCATGCTGAAGAACAGGCCGTAGAGCATGAAGAGCAAGGTTGCCACTATCGTTTTGCCGGTCATGTCGAACGGCGTTCCAACAAAATTGGCGATAGCCAACAGGGTCACCGGAAACGCGGCATACAGCACAAAGGGACGGAACTTGCCTTTCGGGCCAATCCTGCGCCGCGAATCCAGCATGATGCCGGTGCCCATATCGGTAAAGGCAGTAAAAAACTTGGCAACCAGAAAGATGATTCCGCCGTAGGTGCCCGGCAGCTCCAGCACGTCGGTATAAAACTTCAGTAGGTAGAGCGTACCGATATCTAACAAAATGTTTGAACCCAGATCGCCCATGCCATAGGCGACTTTCTCTTTAAAGGGCAAACATAATGTTGCCGGTTCATTGCCGGAAGGAAGGGGTTGCTGGCTCATGAGTTATCTCCGCAGCCCCACTGAGAAAGTCAGTGAGGCTGCTTTTTTCAGGATGGGTTAGACGGGTTCTGCTGCGCAATGTCAGCCCGGATAGCCGCCACTTTTTTGCCAAACAGCAGCTGCATCACGGCCAGCAAGCCAAACGACGGCACCAGCACCCACCATGCGGGGATAGCCAGCGCGCCCTTAATCAGCATGGAGCCGGAGGCAATCAGCAGGAGAAACACCATCAGGCGGAAAGCACTGACGGAGATGCGCTGGTGCACGTACTGGCCCACTAACGATCCCAGGATCATGGTGGGAATGCAGAACATCACCAGCTTGATTGTTGAGATCGTTAACATGCCGCTGGTGGTCAGGCCGCCAATAATGGCGATGTTATTCGCGGTGAAAAACGCATTGAGCGTGCCGCGAAAAGCCGCCGGTGCCAGATTCCTTAACATGCCGTAGATCACCACCGGTGGGCCATTGGTGGCAAAAGCCGATCCCAGCGCCCCGGCAATCACGCCCGTTGGCACCACAATCCAGTTTTTGTCATACACAGGCAGACGAGGAATAAACAGGCTGTAGAACGAATACAGAATCAGGAAGGTGCCCAGTCCGGTTTTCATGATGTAATCCGGGAAATTGGACAGCGCGTAGATCCCCAATGGGATACCGGCAAACGAGAACAGGATCAGCACCAGGGCTGACTTCCAGTTGGTCTCTTTGCGCGACAGCCAGGCAGCATACAGCGCGGTTGCCGTGCCCACGATGACCGACATCGGGGCCGCCATTTTGACCGGCAGCAGTAAGGTTACCAGCGGCATGGTAACCAGTGCTCCGCCAAACCCCGCACAGATGCCGATAAAGGTGTACAGGAACATAATGGCAATAATGATCCAGACCACATCGGTGGTGATTTCCAGCCCTTCCGGTGTAAACAGAGTAAAGAAGTCCATAATCTTTTCTCCCGCTACTGTGGCAATGTTTGGCTGCCTGTTAACCCTAATGAAGCAAACAATGGCTGCCATTCGCTGTCGGCACGATAAAACACCGGCGGTTTGCCCAGCGGGGCGGCGACGGTGATGTCACCGCCGTTAACGCTTTCACCGGTCCACATGTTGACCCAGCGGTCTTCGGGCAGGTAGAGCGACCAGTCGCGGCGGCCTTCTTCATAGACCGGCGCAACCAGCAGGTCACGCCCCAACAGATATTGGTATTTCAGCGCATAGGTGCGGGCATCCGCTTCATAGTGCAGAAATAACGGACGCATAACGGGCAACCCGGCGCGGGCGTTCTGCGCGACAGCCTGTTTGAGATAGGGTTTTAACGTGGTGAAGATGGTGGACATGCGGGCAAAGTGGGCAATGGTTTCTTCATCGCTATCGAACTGCCAGTTATCACCGGGACGGTTCCCTTCATGGGTACGCATCATCGGGGTAAAGGTATTGAAGTCACACCAGCGAAGCAGGAGTTCTTTACTGCGTTGCATCCCATACAGCGTGGTGTAGCCACCGATGTCGCTGTGATGCAAACCGTGACCACTCATCGCCAGTGACAAGGCGGCGGGCACTACCGAGGCCAGGCCATCGTCCAGGCTCCAGTCCACATTTTGATCACCGGCCCACATCATCACGGAGTACTTCTGGCTGCCGGTATAACCCGCGCGCATAAAGAACAGAACGTCACCGAGTTTGCCGGTTTCTTCCAGCGCCTCATAGTTGCACTTCGCCCATAGCGCCGGCCAGGCGTTATGCATAATTTCGGCACTGATGCCGTTGTGCAAGTGAGTGTCCGTCGGCAGGTACTCGCCAAAATCCGCCATCCAGCCGCGACAGCCCAGGGCAATCAAATTGTCTTTGATCACGCCTTTGAACCACTGATATGCCTCCGGATTGGTGAGATCGACCACGCCCGCATAAAACTCGCCAAATTCAACGTGGTAATCCTGTCCTGCCGCATCTTTGGTCAGATAACCCTTGCGGGCGGCCTCTTCGCACAGACTGCGGTCGCTGGCCACATAAGGGTTGATATACGACAGGAACTGAACGCCTTCCGCTTTCCACTGCTGAATACGCGCGTCCAGATGGGGATAACGCGCGCTGTCCCACTGCCAGTTCCACATCACGCGCTTGCCGAAGGAGGTCATTCGGATGCCGGACCAGTCCTGCGCCCAGATACCGTTCACTTTCACGCCCGCCTGGCGCATTCTGTCCAGCTTCTGCTGGCATACCTCGGTGCCGCCCTGAATACCCAGCGTGATGCCATCGTAAACCCAGTCAGGCAGTTCCGGCTGACGACCCAACAGGGCACTCATTTTTTCCAGCAGAGCAATATAAGTGTCAGCGCACTCAAAACGTAACGTGGCGTTATTTTCCCAGAAAGCCAGTTCGTGGTAATCCGCGGCACTGAAGTCAAAATTCATGTAGCCGCTGTTATCCACGTGGCAGTAGAACTTCTGGCTGCTGACAAACGTCGGCTGCGGGAAGAAGGTCCAGTAGTAATCCCCCCCGGCATTCTCGGCACAGTCAGCCTGCCAGGTCACCGCGCTTTTTTTATTGCGCCCGACGCCCTGTTCGCTGGTCCAGAGTGGGAAAGGTTTACCTCGCAGATCAAAACAGGAGAATTGCTCGCCACAGCCGTAGATGTGATCGTCTGCCTGCGCTGACAACCTCAGCCAGATACGATTAAGCCCGCCAGAATCATTTGTCAGCGCAAGCTGAAGGCGGCCTTTTTCATCCGTGCCAATCGTCAGCGTGGCACTGAACACCTCGCCGCGTGAAAAGCGTACCGTCCAGCCGGTGTCCTGGGTGGTAATCACCGCCTCTGTGAGCGCCAGCTTTTCATTCAGCCGGTCTTTGATGCTGAAATTGCCGCGAAACATATCGATATCGGCCTTGCCGTTGCCAATCCACAGACAGGGTTTTTCCTTGCTGTGGCTCATAATCTGTCGGTTTTGATAAGTCAGTGAAAAGCCGTCACCGGCGGCAGTAAGCGTTACGCCTGCCGTCTCAGGATGTTGTAAGTGCATTCTGACCTCTGTGTTGTAGGATAAAGAAGGTAAGGTTTGGCGTTATTTGAGCCGATCACAGCCAATCGTGAACGTCATGTGATGGCGCGCCTGCGGCGCAAGAAAAATCACATCAATGCCAGAGTTGAACGCATCAGGTGGACAACTCATCGGTTCAGCGGCCAGGCCAGTGCGGCCAAGTTTTTCGCCGCTGTAAATTTGCAGCCAGGGTTGATCGCTGCGTAAGAAAACCGAAAGTGATTGGTGTGGGCAGGTTAATCGCACCGCCCATTCGCGTCCGGCCGTGCAGGTGTTCACACTGCAGTCGATCTGCGTCGATGCCAGCCGACGCGGGACAAGAAAATCCCCTTCAGCAATCGCCGCGGGCAGCGTAAGCAGGCAGTCATCGACCTGGGTCATGTTGCAGGTCAGATAAGGATGCGAGCCAACTCCGTAAGGCGCGGGTTGATTGCCCACATTCTGGCTGCTGAGAGTGACCTGTAGACCCTGCGCGGCATCAAGTCGGTAAGTGGCCTGCGACAGCAATGCAAATGGGTAGCCGTAACTGGGCGGCAGAAATACCCTTAAGGTCGCCTCGCTGTCTGTCTGTTTGGTAATCTGCCAGTCACGCCAGGCCAGCAAGCCGTGAATGGCGGTGCCCCCTTCGTGGTCGTTGATTGGGAGCTGAAGCAGATTGCCGTTATGACGCCAGGTTCCCTTCGCGATGCGATTGGGCCAGGGAATAAGCACTTTGCCCATATGCGCCAGTGGCATGATTTCAGGCGGATGTGGGAGCACTAGGTGGTGGTCAGCATGCCTCAACTCAGCCAGGCCGGCACCCACGGTAACGATTTTTGCCTGATAGTCTCCGGCACGAAGAACAAGGGTTTGTCCGCTGCTGTGCATAGCTGGTACTCCCGTTTTTAGGTTTTTTAGGGATTATTTCGCGTTACAGTCCAGTAAGCCTGCCGCCACAGCCGGTGCCAGACCCGGAGCCAGTGGAAGGCGCGGGATCACCAGGCAATGCAACAGGTGATAGATATCCTGTTTGCCGTCCCACACTTTGGTGGTCACCTTGTTTTCGCAATCCAGCTCTTGCCACCATGAGCCGTTCTCGAAATCCATCATGTAGGTGATGCAGTAATCCCACCATTTCTGGTACCAGGCTTCGTATTGCGCTTCACCCGTGACGGTATATAAGGCATAAGCCGTGCCCATTGCCTCGACCACGGGCCAGCGCACTCTTTCACTCACCACCGGCTTGCCGTCCCAATCGACGGTGTAAACAAAGCCGTCTGCACCATCCGGCGCCCAGGCATCGCGAATGGTGGCGTGGAATAAGCCTTTCGCATCTTCAATAAGCCAGGCCGGGGGCGTTTCGAAGCGCGCCTCCAGCGCAGCATGCAGATGCAGCATCAGGCGTCCCCACTCAATCCAGTGTCCCGGCGTACCGCCGTAAGCCCGGAAGCGGTGAGCCGGATTCTCTTTGTTGTAATCGCGCAGGGGATTCCAGTCAGTATCGAAGTGCTCATTGACCCGGTACTCACCGTTGCGCGCAACATCGTGAATGATCACCGAGGTGACACGCAGGGCGCGGTCCAGCCATTTCTTATCGTGCGTGACGTCATAGACAATCAGGAAGGCTTCCACGGCGTGCATATTGGCGTTGCCGCCACGGTAGTCTTCTGTCTTGCTGAAGGCTTCATCCCAGGACTCCAGGCACATCTGCTCGTCTTCACTCCAGAAGTACCGCTCGATCACGTCGATAGCGTCATTCAGCAACTGACGGGCAGCAGGATGCCCCGTCGTGACCGCGCTGGCCGCGCCCAGTAGCACGAAAAAGTGCTGATAACCCTGCTTGGAGGCATCGACGACACCTTCATCGTTTACGCAGGCGTACCAGCCGCCGTACTTTTTATCGCGCAGCGCGCCATTCAGGGCGTTAATACCGTGTTCGACCAGCGAGTAAGCTCCCGGGCGGCCCATTGAGGCGGCCACGGCATAGACATGCAGCATGCGTGCGGTAATCCACAGGTGCGTACCCATATCAGGTTTTACCTGGCCGGTATTTCCCAGCCAGCCAAATCCAGTGGGGACCACTGCGTTTTTACCAAAGTCGAGAATTCGGTCCGTTTCCTGTTCGAGCCAGCGGTTGTGGCTCAATGTGTTAAACCATTTCATGTGCTTTTGCCCTCTTAACGTTTAGCCATCATTTCATCTACGATCTCGCCCAGCCGTTGCAGCCTGGGGACGGAGACATCCCGTAACATCAGGTCGGTGTCAGGTAATCCGATGACGGAAGACCAGACGGCACGCCCGGCCAGGAAGCCCGATGCGCCCGCCTGCATGGCCACCCGGACGGCGCGCGGGAACAATTTTTCATCAATGCCCGACGAGAGGATGACCCACGGCATGGCGATCCGATCGTTGAGCTTTTGCGCTGCCGCCAGCAGATCAGACTGTGTGCCTTTGCCAAACAGCGGCATTTCCACCTTGTAGAGATCCGCTCCGCTGTTGCCTAATTCTGTGGCGGCATCGAGGATCGCCTGCTCGCGATCAAAGCGATCGCCACGACGCGGCGGTCTCACCACCGGTTCGATAATGCTGAGCAGTCCATGGCTGTGGCAGCGCGCGTTGAAGGCCTTAACCATGTCAAGACGCTGCTGCGGATCTTCATCACTGCGCCACAGCACCAGCAGCTTGAGCGCCTTCGCGCCGTCACGCTTTACCGCCGCCGGATCGACGTTTTTATCGATCACCACGCTGTCTACCGGGATGCCATTGCCTGGAATAAATTCATCTGCCGCGACGATCAGGCCGCAGCCGGGGGCAACCGCTTGCCGTTCGACGATTTGCTGAAAACAAAACTGTTGATCGACCAGGATCGCCGAGGCATAGGGCGATAAAACAGTGGCGGCATTGACTTTAAACTCGGTCAGCACGCGATCGCTGACCGGAAGTGACGCGCCAGCGGCGGCGAACATCAAACGCATCGCCTCACGCTGATCGACTGCGAGCATGGCGAAACCACCTGAAGGTCGGGTGATATCGTTAAGGGTGTAATGAGTCATGCTTCTTTCCTCTGAGTAAGCGTCACAATGTGTTGGAAGTGGTGAGGCCCGCGCTGGCGCGAACATGTTCGAGAATGGCGGTCCAGTCCTCGCGTCCGCGTCCGGCAGCGCGGGCCTGGTTGTAAACTTCACGTGAGGCCGCGCCAAGCGGCATCGGTACATGCAGCTGGTTGGCGACATCCAGCGCAATCCCTAAGTCCTTGTGGGCCAGATCGATCATAAAGGCCGGTGAACAATCCCCTTTCAGGACCTTGTTGGGCCAGGTCGTGGTGAAATGCCCTTTGCCCGCAGGCGTGCCGTTCATCACCTGCAGCGCGACGTCAAACGACAGTCCTAACCCTTCACATAGCACCGCCGCTTCCGCAGAAAGCGCATTCAGCGCGATGCTCATGTAGTTGTTGATCAGCTTGACGCGAATCCCCATGCCAGGCCCGCCGGCGGGGATCAGCGCATCACCCATCGCCATTAACACCGGCCTTGCCCGCTCAATCTGTTGTGGCGTGCCGCCCGCCAGCAGCAGCAGCGTTCCGGCTATTGCGTGGTCAGATGTACGCCCCACGGGCACGTCCATCATGCTGAAACCGCGAGCGGTCATTTCGCCGATCAGCTGATCGGTTTGCAGCGGATGGATCGTCGACATATCAATCACCAGCGCATTGGGTGAAAGCGTGGTGCAAATCCCCTGGTCGCCAAACAGCACATCACGCACTAAGTCGCCGTTGGGCAGCATGGTGATCGCAAACTCGGCGCCTGTTGCCGCCTCGGCTGCGGAGACGGCCGCCCGGGCACCCTTGTCGGCCAGCCGCGCGACCGCCTGACGATCCACATCAAAGACGTTGAGCTGATGGCCTTGCTTAAGCAGATTGCTTGCCATCGGCCCGCCCATTTGCCCCAACCCAATAAAAGCAATTACCGACATAGCGCTCTCCCAAACCCTGTTATTGTCATATTTTGTCATCATGGATGATATTTACTGTCTGTTTTCGATCATATTTGTAATTTATGGTCAAAAAATTGACAGGTGTCACTTTTAAAACATTTGATGAAATTAAAATGACAGCACTGAAAAAAAGGGAGGAAGGGTCATGACACGTATTGCTTGTGTAGGGATCGCCGTATTAGATCGCATTTGGTATCTGGATACGTTGCCGCATCAGGGCGGAAAATATGTGGCAAACAACTATCGGGAAGTGGGCGGCGGTCCGGCGGCCACCGCGGCGGTTGCTGCCGCAAAGCTGGGCGCAGAGGTGGATTTTATTGGTCGCGTGGGTGACGACGACACCGGTAAAAGGCTGCTGTCTGAATTAAATCAGTACGGCGTAAACACCCGCTATACAAAGATTTATGAAGCCGCCCGCTCTTCGCAATCTGCGATTCTTGTGGATGCCGAAGGGGAACGCATGATTGCCAACTACCCTAGCCCGGACTTGCCGGAATGCGCAGACTGGTTAACAAAAATCGACTTTTCTCAATGGGATGCCGTGCTGGCAGATGTTCGCTGGCATCAGGGCGCCAGGCGCGCATTTACCCTGGCACGTCAACAGGGCGTCCCAACGATTCTGGATGGGGATGTCACCCCGCAGGACATTGGTGACCTGGTGGCGTTAAGCGATCATGCGGCGTTTTCAGCTCCTGGTCTGCAACGTCTTACCGGTCTGGAGGGAGAAACGGCGGCGTTGAAAAAAGCACAACTGCTCACAAATGGTCATGTCTATGTGACGCAGGGCGTGCAGGGCTGTGTCTGGCTGGAAGCCGGCACGCTGCAGCATCAGCCGGCTTTCGAGGTGAAGGTGGTCGATACCACCGGCGCGGGTGATGTCTTTCATGGCGCGCTGGCCTTCAGGCTGGCACAGAACGGCGCAGTCGCCGAGGCGGTACGTTTTGCCAGCGCGGTGGCCGCACTAAAATGTACCCGGCCGGGCGGACGCGCGGGGATTCCGGATTATGATCAGACCTGTTCTTTTATGTCAGTTAATGTATAAACTGTGAGCCATGGTGGTATTTAGAGAACAACCCATGATCCTTACGGACGTAACCGGTAATCCCCGCCACGATCGTTTACTCAGGCTGATCGCCGAACGTGGCTACATGAATATTGATGAACTTGCCTTACTGCTGGACGTTTCCACACAAACGGTACGCCGTGATATTCGTAAGCTTAGCGATCAGGGATTGATCACGCGCCATCACGGTGGCGCAGGGCGTGCATCCAGCGTAGTGAATACCGCTTTTGAACAGCGGGAAGTCTCGCAGACGGAAGAAAAACGCGCCATTGCTGACGCGATTGCGGACTATATTCCTGATGGCTCAACGGTATTTATCACCATTGGCACTACGGTTGAACACGTTGCCCGGGCGCTGTTGAACCACAAGCATCTGCGCATCATTACCAACAGCCTGCGGGTTGCCCATATTCTGTATAAATGCCCGCAGTTTGAAGTCATGGTGCCGGGCGGCACGCTGCGCCCGCACAACGGTGGCATTATCGGCCCGGTCACCACCGCTTTTGTCGCCGGTTTTCGCGCGGATTATCTGGTCACCAGCATGGGCGCGATTGAAAGTGATGGTGCGCTACTGGAATTTGATGTCAATGAAGCCTGTGTGGCACAAACCATGATGACGCACGCGCGTCATATTTTGTTAGCGGCAGACCACACCAAGTTTCAGGCCTCGGCAGCGGTAGAAATGGGCAGCATAAAGCAGGCGACCGCGCTGTTTACGGATAAACTGCCCGCAGCGGCCCTGCAAAATTTACTGAAAGCCCATCAGGTGGAAATCATCCAGGCTACGCCAGGCGGCGATGAGGATGCCTGAATAACTAACCCCGGCCGCGCCGGGGTTATCAACATCGTTAGCGGAACTTCTTGTGGTTTTCGTTACGGATAGCAGCCAGTTTTTGCGCTTCTGCTTTGGCTTCATCCAGCTTGCCCTGCTTCGCCAGTGCATCGGCTTTATCAATCTGGGCAATCAGGTCATCCATGCCTTTATGGAAGTCTTTCATTTCCGGGCTGTCAGGTGCTTTGCCTTCCAGTTTATCCGGGGTGCCTTTTTTGGCATCCTCGGCTTTGGCACGCAAATCACTTAACATTTTGTGCAGCTGATCGGCGCTTTTCGCCCCGTCCAGTGACTTGTAGATACCCGACATATCTTTCATATCGTGCTCAAGAGAGGCAGCACCGGCGGTAACGCTAACGGATAAGACGGCTACAGCGAACAACGACATAAGCTCTTTACGCATGCTCAGCTTCCTTTTTATTGTGGGAATGCTTTTTATAAAAAAACGGAGGGTCGATGCCCTCCGCTTGCTATCGCATAAACAACTTAAAAGAGATTTTACTGTCCGGCAATATACATTTCGGGGAGTAAGACCGAGCCGCACTGAATATTGCTGCGGGTTTCGATGTCATCGCCCACGGTGACGATGTTTCGCCACATGTCACCTAAGTTGCCAGCAATGGTAATTTCGCTTACCGGATACTGGATTTCACCGTTTTCAACCCAGAAGCCCGCCGCGCCGCGTGAATAGTCACCGGTGATCGCGCTCACGCCCTGCCCCATCAACTCGGTCACCACCAGGCCGGTTCCCATCTGCTTCAGCAGATCGTTGAAGCTGTGTCCCTGACCGGCGATGCGCCAGTTGTGAATACCGCCCGCGTGACCGGTGCTGGTTAAGCCCAGCTTGCGCGCTGAATAGCTGGTCATCAACCAGGTCTGCAGCACGCCATCTTTGATGATGTCGCGAGCCTCAGTACGCACGCCTTCGCTGTCAAACGGCGTCGATGCTAATCCTTTTAACAGGTGCGGCTGCTCCTGGATGGTGAGCCACTCCGGCAGAATCTGTTTGCCCATGGCATCCAGCAAAAAGGTGGATTTGCGATAAACGCTGCTGCCGCTGATGGCACCGACCAGATGCCCAAACAGGCCGGTCGCCACTTCGGGTGCAAAGATCACCGGCGCTTTCATGGTGTCGAGCTTACGTGGCGCAAGGCGCGACAGCGTCCGGCGCGCGCATTCCGCACCAACCCAGTCAGGGCTTTTTAAATCTTCGATGGCACGCCCAATGGTGTAAGCGTAGTCACGCTCCATATTGCCGTTCTGCTCAGCAATCACGCAGCTGGACAGCGAATGGCGGCTGGAGCAGTAGCTCTGTAACATGCCATGGCTGTTGCCGAACACTTTGATACCGACGTGACTGTTAAAGCTGCCGCCTTCGGTATTAGTGATGCGCTTGTCTGCCTGCAACGCCGCCTGCTCTGCCTGCGCCGCCAGTTTGATGGCATAATCGGCATCGATCTCCCACGGATGATAGAGGTCAAGATCCGGAGCCTGATAGGCCAGCAACTCGGCATCCGCCGGTCCGGCAAAGGGATCGGGTGACGTGTAACGTGCGATATCAATCGCCGCCTGCACGGTCCGTTTAATCGCATCCGGGCTAAGATCGGTCGATGAAGCACTGCCTTTGCGGTTTTGATGATAAACGGTGATGCCCAGTGCGCCGTCACTGTTGAATTCGACGTTTTCTACTTCGCCGTAGCGGGTGCTCACACCGATACCGGTGGTCTTGCTCACCGCGACTTCCGCGCCATCTGTACTTGCTTTTGCCAGTTCAAGCGCCTGTGCAATTGCCTGTTCCAGTGCTTTTCGCTGTTCTGCAACTTGAGTTGATACGTTCATCGACCTGCCGTCTAATCTTATGGTTGAATAATTTGAGTCTATCAGAGTCAGAGAACAATTTCGCAGTCACCCGATAAACTGGTAGGATTAGCCTCTTTTTTTTGGAGCCAGATATGACAAAGCAGCCTGATGAGTGGCTCGACGATGTACCCGATAATCACGAAGAAGACGAAGAAGAGATTATTTGGGTTAGTAAGAGCGAAATAAAACGCGATGCGGAAGAGCTAAAACGCCTGGGTGCCGAACTGGTCGACCTGGGTAAAAACTCGCTGGATAAAATCCCGCTGGATGAGCGTTTACGTAACGAGATTGAACTGGCACAGCGCATTAAGAAAGAAGGCCGCCGCCGTCAGTTACAGCTCATCGGTAAGCTGTTGCGCAGTATAGATGTTGAGCCGATCCGCATTGCGCTCGACAAACTCAAGAACCGCCATAATCAGCAGGTCGCCCTGTTCCACAAACTGGAAATGCTGCGCGATCGCCTGATTGATGAAGGTGATGAGGCGATGACGGACGTGATTGCCCTTTATCCGCAGGCGGACCGCCAGCAGCTACGTAGTATGATTCGTAATGCGCAGAAGGAAAAAGCGGGCAACAAGCCGCCGAAATCCGCCCGTCAGATTTTTCAGTACCTGCGTGAGTTAGCAGAAACCGTCTGACCTTTCCTGGTATTTGCGGCTGAGCAACGCCCAGCCGCAGGGTTTTCTTCTCCCATCAGAGGGAGAGGAAATGATCCGCTAGCGATTAGCGATCCAGACGATCCAGCAGCTTTTGATGAATCCCACCAAAGCCCCCGTTGCTCATGACCAGCACAGAATCCCCCGGCTGAGCCGTTTTTGCGATCATCTCAACCAGCGTATCAATATCCGCGCTACAGTGAGCAGGCTGCATGCAGGCATCTGCAACATCCGCCACCTGCCACGGAATATGTCCCGGCTGGAACAGGAACACTTCGTCGGCGCGTGCCAGTGATGGCGCAAGCTCGTTTTTATTCACGCCCATTTTCATGGTGTTTGAACGCGGTTCCAGTACCGCCAGAATACGCGCGGTACCGCCCACTTTACTGCGCAGTGCGCTGAGCGTGGCAAGAATCGCGGTAGGATGGTGGGCAAAGTCATCATAAATTTTGATGCCGTTTACCTCACCGCGCAGTTCAAGGCGACGACGGGCATTGATAAAGCTGCCCAGCGCCTGGCTGGCGTCTTCCGGCTTCACGCCGACGTGGCGCGCTGCCGCAATGGCCATCAGGCCATTGTGCATGTTGTGCTCGCCCACCAGCGCCCAGTTCACTTCGCCAACGTTCTCGCCATCAAGCAGAACTTCCCAGCGTGATGCATCCGGGATCAGTTTTTTCGCCTGCCAGTGACCGCCATCGCCGACGTGTTCCTGTTCACTCCAGCAGCCCATTGCCATCACCTGTTTCAGATTAGGATCGTGCTCTGGCAGCAGGATCTTGCCCTGGCCTGGTACAATGCGCACCAGATGATGGAACTGTTTCTGGATCGCCCGCAAATCGTCAAAAATATCGGCATGATCGAATTCCAGGTTATTCAGGATCAGCGTGCGGGGGCAGTAATGGACGAATTTGGAACGCTTATCAAAAAACGCGCAGTCGTATTCATCCGCCTCAATCACAAAGAATGGGCTTTTTCCTAATTTTGCAGAAACATCGAAGTTGCCGGGCACACCACCAATAATAAAGCCAGGTTCCAGGCCACAGGCCTCAAGAATCCACGCTGCCATGCCTGCCGTGGTGGTTTTACCGTGGGTACCCGCCACGGCCAGCACCCAACGGTCGCGCAGCACAAAATCGTGCAGCCACTGTGGGCCTGAGAGGTAAGGAATATTACGTTCCAGCACCGCTTCCACACAGGGATTCCCGCGCGTCATGGCGTTGCCGATAATGACCAGGTCCGGTACAGGATCAAGCTGACTTGCGTCGTAACCCTCTGTTAATGCTATACCTTGCTGCTCAAGTAAGGTGCTCATCGGTGGATAGACGTTGGCATCTGAGCCTGTCACCTGATGGCCAAGCGAGCGGGCCAGCATGGCCAGTCCGCCCATAAAAGTGCCACATATCCCAAGGATGTGAATGCGCATAACGAAGTCCATAACTCAAAAGTTCGGCGCACAGTGTAACCTTGCTTGCACACGGAAGAAACGGATTAGGACTATGGTTTTTAAAGTTCAATCGGCTAAACTGCGTACGCATCCACGGGCAGTTAAGTAGGCCGCTGCCACTCCATCGATGATTCAGGGAATGTGTTATGAAAACGTTGGGCGAATTTATCGTCGAGAAGCAACACGACTTTCCGCACGCCACAGGTGAACTGACGGCGCTTATCTCAGCCATTAAGCTGGGCGCTAAAATTATTCACCGTGATATTAACAAAGCCGGTCTGGTCGATATTCTTGGTGCCAGCGGCGTTGAGAATATTCAGGGTGAGCAGCAGATGAAACTGGATCTGTTCGCCAATGAAAAACTCAAAGCAGCACTGAAAGCACGTGGCATCGTTGCCGGTATCGCCTCTGAAGAAGAAGATGAGTTTGTGATCTTTGAAGGCGAAGAAAACGGTAAATACGTCGTCTTGATGGACCCGCTTGATGGGTCGTCGAACATCGATGTTAACGTCTCTGTCGGCACCATTTTCTCTATCTATCGTCGCGTTAGCGAACCGGGTACGCCGGTTGTCGAAGCCGACTTTATGCAGCCGGGCAATAAGCAGGTTGCCGCCGGTTACGTGGTTTACGGCTCATCCACCATGATGGTGTACACCACCGGTTGTGGCGTACATGCGTTTACTTACGATCCGTCTTTGGGTGTGTTCTGCCTGAGCCATGAACGTATGACCTATCCGGACGTGGGTTACACCTACTCCATTAACGAAGGTAACTACATTCGTTTCCCGCAGGGCGTGAAAAAATACCTGAAATTCTGTCAGGAAGAGGACGTGGCGACTCATCGTCCTTACACCTCACGTTATATCGGTTCTCTGGTGGCGGATTTTCACCGCAACCTGCTGAAAGGCGGCATCTATCTCTATCCAAGCACTGCCAGCCATCCTAAGGGTAAACTGCGCCTGCTGTATGAGTGCAACCCAATGGCATTCCTGGCTGAGCAGGCTGGCGGTAAAGCCAGCGATGGTCAAAACCGTATTCTGGATATTCCACCGGTCACATTGCACCAGCGTTGTCCGTTCTACTGTGGCAACACCGCCATGGTAGAGGACGTGGAGCGTTTCCTGGGTGAGTTCCCCGATTGCCGTCAGGGCTAAAAACGAAGGGCGCTATATTCGCGCCCTTTTTGGTTTACGACTGCTGTAGCCTGAATTGTGCCATCGCAGCCTGTAACTGCTCTGACTGCGACTCCAGTGAATGGGTCGCGGCGGTTGCCTGTTCCACCAGCGCCGCGTTCTGCTGCGCTGCTTCATCCATTTGCGTCACTGCAAGATTGACCTGATCGATACCACGACTCTGTTCTTCTGAGGCCATGGAAATCTCTTTCATCAGCGCCGTAACCCGCATGACTTCACCGGCGATCTCATCCATCGTTTCGCCCGCGCGCGTCGCCATTTCACTGCCCTCTTTGACCCGCGTTTGTGAGTCGCTGATCAGCGTACGAATCTCTTTGGCTGCACTGGCACTGCGTTGCGCCAGCGTACGGACTTCGTTGGCGACGACGGCAAAACCGCGCCCCTGTTCTCCGGCGCGTGCCGCTTCAACCGCCGCGTTCAGGGCAAGGATGTTGGTCTGGAAAGCAATGCCGTCAATCACGCTCAGGATATCGCCGATGCGGTTAGCGCTGTCGGTGATTTCATGCATTTTTTCCATCACGTAATTCACCACTTCCGCACCGCGATCGGCACTTTCAGACACGGCGTTAGCCAGCTGATGTGCCTGTTGGGCGTTGCTGGCGTTGAGACGGACGGTGGCCGTCAACTGCTCCATGCTGGCAGCCGTTTGCTCCAGCGATGCAGCGGACTCTTCCGTACGTTGAGAAAGATGCACGTTGCCTGCCGCCAGTTCACGGCTGCCGATATCGATCTTCAGGCCGGCTTCACGGACCTGATTAACCGATTCACGCAGCGCGTGCTGCATGCCTGCCAGCGCATTATTCAGTCGGCCCAGTTCATTATTGCCCGCCAGCGGTAAGGCCTGAGACAAATCGCCTGCCGCAATTTGCTCCAGGTGAGTAATCGCGTTGTTTAATGGCGTCAGCAGCATACGGCGTAACAGCACCCAGGCCAGCACCAGAAGCAGCAGTGACAGCAGCACGGCGATGGCAATCAGCACCTTCATCATGATTTCGTTACGCTGGGCTTCAGCCAACTGCGCATGCGTAATTTCATCGGCTTTTTTACCGAAGGTTTCTACCGCATTGCTGTATTTCACTGACAGCGGCTCCAGTTTGCCTTCCAGCAACTGGTAGTATTCATCGTTGTACTGTTTATCCAGCGCCTTCATCATCGGCAGGATGCCCTGATCAAGGTAGTCCTTATAGCTTGATGCAATCGCATCAGCCATAATCTTCCCTTCGGCAGTCACCGTACCGGCATCAACAAAACGCTTAAGATTCTGTTGAGATGCCACCACATCCGCCTGCGCGGTTTTGGTGATGCTTGCTCCCTCATCCAGTAAACCAATCTCAATTTTACGCACTGCCAGCGCAGCACTGGCACGTGCGCGCATTAAATCGGCATTACTTTGATACAAGCTGTTTAACTCAATCCCCTGAATGCGGTTAACCACATCCAGCGAACGATTCCCCTTATTAATTGCCACAATGCCCATCACACTCACCGCCAACAGCAGCAGTGTCATGAACGCCAGCAACGCCAGCAACCCCGTGCGCAGTGATAACTGTTTCATCTTGATCGTTTCCGTATGAGTAGTAAAAGGCGAAATAATTTCGACAACCCTTAAACGGAAAAAGTATCGGCAATGACCTGGGTAAACTTTAACGTCAATAGATGATTAACATCTCTATTACCGTTAACCTGTTAATGAAACTGACCGGTTATGTGGGTAAGCCAAAGAGGAAGAGCATGAAGAGAAGGTTAATACTGGCGCTGGTGGTTAACTGCGGAGGCGCATTCGCGCAGCAGTCCGATATCGATCTTCATCTAAATCAGTGCCTTAATAAAGCCAGCACCACGCTTGCAATGGTGCAGTGTAATGACAGCGCCATGAAAGGCTGGGATAAGGAAATGAACACCCAGTACGGTTTACTGATGAAAAAATTAAGCGGTGAACCCAAGGATAAATTGCGTGCGGCACAGCGGGCCTGGCTCAGCTACCGTGATGCCTGGCTGGCCGCCAGCCGCAGCCAGCTCAGCACCCAGGGCACGCTGGGGTCCGTTGCGCTCGGCACACAGGGCATTGCGCTGGTGCGCGATCAAACGCTGATGCTGCAATCTTTAAACAAAGGCAGTTGCGCTAACCCCGACGATTGTTGATTAATGTCAGTTCGTTACTGGCTATTCGCCGACGTTTTCATTTACCTGCAGGAAAAAATCATGGCTGCTTATGCCTCCACGCTTATTTTAATCGGCCTTGCCGTGCTGAGTTACTTTGTTCACAACACCGCCGTGACCCTTTCTATATTGATTCTGCTGGCCATTAAACTGACTCCGCTGGCACAGTTCTTTCCTTACGTGGAAAAACAGGGCATTACGTTAGGCATTATCATTCTTACGGTGGCGGTCATGGCACCGCTGGCGAGCGGTTCGCTGCCCGCGTCATCCCTGCTGAAGTCCTTTGCCAGCTGGCAGTCGATTGTGGCGATTCTGGTGGGCATTTTTGTCGCCTGGCTGGGCGGACGTGGCGTGAGTTTTATGAGCGTACAGCCTTCCGTTATTGGCGGATTGTTAATGGGCACGGTGATTGGTGTGGCGTTTTTCCGTGGCGTCCCGGTAGGGCCACTGATTGCTGCGGGCATTGTTTCCTTGTTTATCACCGCCAAATAGCGTTGAGGAGCATTCTGAAACGCCAAAAAGGGGGCGGACTTTCACAGTCAGTTGGCTATAATAACCGACACTCAACATACGACGACTAAAGGAATACCCGATGAGTTTGAACCAGGTGCCAGCAGGTAAAGACCTGCCAGAAGATATCTACGTAATTATTGAGATCCCGGCCAATGCCGATCCGATCAAATATGAAGTTGATAAAGAGTCTGGTGCCCTGTTTGTGGATCGCTTCATGTCCACTGCGATGTTCTATCCGTGCAACTATGGTTACATCAACCATACCCTGTCGCTGGATGGTGATCCGGTCGACGTGCTGGTGCCAACCCAGTACCCACTGGAGCCAGGCTCAGTCATCCGTTGCCGCCCAGTTGGCGTGTTGAAAATGACCGACGAGTCAGGTGAAGATGCCAAACTGGTTGCTGTTCCGCACACCAAGCTCACCAAAGAGTACGATCACATTAAAGATGTGAACGACCTGCCAGAACTGCTGCGTGCGCAGATCACCCACTTCTTTGAGCACTACAAAGATCTGGAAAAAGGCAAATGGGTTAAGGTTGACGGCTGGGATAACGCTGAAGCGGCAAAAGCCGAAATCATCTCTTCTTTCGAGCGTGCGGCTAAGAAGTAAAATCCGTTGTGCTGACATGACCGATTGCGGTTTTCAGTACAGGGCAAAAGAGAACATGCTTTTTCTTTTGTACCGAATACAGGCCCTACTACGGGCCTGTATTTTTTTATCTTAACGTTATTAATTCTTTGTATTTACCGTCTCAACGCTGGCAGCCCTTTCGCGTGAAATCGACAGTTAAGCGATCGCGATACTGATACAGGTCGTAGTCCTGATTGCGCGCAATGCGCTCGCCATGACACATTGCCATAACCAAATCGTTCTCGCTCACCGTGATATCGTCTTGTATCGGATTCGTTGCCTTAAAGCCTCTTATTGCCATATAAGGAAACGGAAACCACCAGTTAGCGAAATATTCAGGAATCAGCGCGCTAAGCACAGGGTAATTATTTAGAGAATTGAGATAAACAGGTGAACGAGGTGCGGCCCCATTAAACTGCATATAAAGCGTTCCCACGGACAATGCATTGGTGTCCTGCTTTAACTGATGCGTAATCCCGGCATTGATTTCATCTTGTTGACGAATGGCATTACCGTATACATATATCCCCGTAAAGGCATAAAGCAAAGGAACAGCGACAATGACGTTTATAAAAGCCCCTTTTCCTTTCATCGCCCATGCCAGTAATGTTGCGCTGAATAACATAAACCCACTCACTGCCAGCATCACTCTGGGGGCAAGCAAAGGGTTCTGTAAAATAAGCAGGCTGCCCGGAATAATCAGGAATGCGGCGCAAGGTAATAGCAGCGCCAGCGCGGCAACCAGAATGCGGAGCGGGCTACGTTGATGTTGTACATAGCGCAACGCGATTATCGCCGCGGATATCATAGCAACGGCCAGAACCGTCAGCAGCACCTCCATCCCTTTGCCATCTTTATAGAAGGTCGCATCGATAAAGTGCCAGTAGGCCAGCGCATTGTTGCAAATGGTTTCCCATAGCTGGTTATCTGCAATGCCGGGATGATTGGCAGCATGCTCACCAGAGAAGGTCCGGGGTAACAGGATTTTAAGGTAGATAACAGAAGCGACCAGAAACGCTGCACCTCGCTGAACAAGACCGCGAATAATCTGTAACGGCGGCACATTGTTCACCATCTGACCAAATGCAGCAACAAAGACCATCATCACTGCAATATTGACAGCAATTTGATAAAGGCAATAAATGGCGAGGAGGACAAAAACAGCTGTCAGGAACTGGATAACCGGCTTCTGTACAGGAAATAATACCCATGCCAGGCTTAACACAAGCGCACATCCGATGGTGAGCACGTCAAAGCGATAAGAAACTATTTCAGCCAGATAAGGATTAGCAAAAAAGCTCAGCGTGGCTAACACCCCAACCCAGGTTTTTAACGCGCTAAAGTGGCGACGATGGTAGTGGGCTAACGTCACGGCAATAATAACGGTGGTGATAATCAGCGGTAAAGGAAAAATGTCTGAAACATGGGAACTGAGGAACAGTGCTTTCATTAGCAGATCGGCTAATGGTCTTCCGTCTCGTCCCCAGAGCGCATTGCCCGTTATGGCTCTGCCGTTGTCATCAATATAAAAAGTATTTGCAAGTAACAACGGTAAAGAAAATAAAAAGGCAGCGACAAGATAAATATTGATTGTTTTTTTCATTACTCTTCACTTTGGAAATGTCTGTGCGTTCATGCGCTGAGTTTTAGTGATAACGGCGCTATTATGCAAGGCGTTTACCCGCCAGCAAGCTTACAGGAAAAGTATTTGCATCATTAATAACCCAAACCGCTCTTCCCATAACGTTTATACATTGTGCCATGATTAAATCCTGTCTTGCATACCCGCGCATGGCACAGAAGACATCACCTTTCGGCATAAGAGCCCTGGAAGACACAGTATCGACTGAGGGCATTGATAAAAGGGTTCATGAAGATCATGAACCCTTTTATCCTGAATCGCATTCGGCTTAACAGGTTGGTTATCCCAACGAATTATTCGCTTTCCTGCTCCTCATCACGCTTCAGCCAGTCACCACTCATGATACGCTGGCGTCCTGAGACTGAACGTTGATAGACATAAAGCCATGCGCTACCGAACGGCGTCTGAATCAGATGCCGTTTGTATTCTCCACCCTTAGTACGAAGCGCATCTAACTCGGCGAGGATGGAGGCATCAATCCGGTATACTTCGCAATATACCTTTCCTTCGCCATTAACCACGCCGGGATAGTGACCAAGACTGTAGAGTTCATAGCCCTCAATCTGATGGTCACCCAACCATTGCGCGTGTGTCATCCAGTGACTGTTTCCCTGTTTGCGCCGTAAACTGCCATAGACAATTATTCGCATTGCTAAAACTCAAACTGATAAAGCAAATCAAGAGCCTGATCCACACCGGACACGGCTTCCAAATAGAGTTTAGGCATCAGGCGGTAACGTAAGGTTAACGTTGCCAGTGAATCAAAGATGCCCACTCCGTATTTTACTTGTAGACCCGGCAGTACATAGCCACTGACCTGCACCTGCTGACTGTCGCCAACGCCGGTGGTATCAAGAGCAAGGTTACTGACGCCGAATGTCTCGCCGATTTTACCCACAACCTGACCACTTTGTGCAACCCCTAACCCCACTAACGCTGAAGTTAGTGCATTACCGTCACCGTCGCTCTTCAGTCCCTGACCCCGTAACAGGTAAGAAAGGGCTTCCTGCTGTGACATCGCCGGGTCCGAGAACACTTCAACTTTCGGCTCGTCCGCCAGTCCGGTAACGCGCAGGCCTGCCGTCACGCTGTCCTCTGTCGCATCCGGATTACGAATCGCCTCCAGGTTGATGTAAGGCTGATCCGGTGGCCCGGCGAATTGCAGTTCACCTTTGCGTACGATCAAATCCTGGCCATAGGCATGGAAACGGCCGGAAGGAATGTTGATCTGTCCGTTCAGTCCAAGACCTGATTTGTCCTGTACCATTTTCAGGTCGCCATTCAGTCGCGCTTTCAGGCCAAATGCGGACAGGCGCACGTCGTTGCCGACATGGATAATCAGGTTACTGTTAATCGGTATTGAAGCGGTTTGAGGCTCAATCGGTTTAAGGTTTTTATCCAGCATGACCTCGTCAGAGGAGACGCCCACCGCGCTCTCTGGCACCTCTTGTACCGTAATGCGTGCCCAGGGAATATCCACCCGCCCGTCAAGGTTAAAGGCGGCTGGCGTGGCTTCAAAGACCACATCCGGCGAGACATCCATCCGCACCATTGGCGGCACCGTAACCCGTACCCGACTTCCTTTGGCGGCGACACGTGCACGCCAGTTGTCCAGTTGGCTCCAGTCCGCATCACCCGTGAGGTTGATATTGCCCTGCGCGGTCTGCAGCAGACCATTCAGGGTTGAGCTCATGCCGTTAAACACCATATTGAGGCTGGCGCGGGTTAAATCCACCGGCATGAAGTTGCCTTTCACATTCACATCTTTCAGGCCGAGTTGACCAAAGACCTGGGGCTGCTGTGCCGTTCCGCCGAGGCGTAGGTTACTGTTCAGGTTGCCTTTAATGCTTTCGCCCTGCATCAACGCCGGATTGATTATCGCCAGGGAGATATTGCGGATATTCACATTACCGCCCAGCGTTCGGCGCTGTTGCGGATCGGTGATCTGCACATTGCCATCCAGTTGACCGTTGTTGACGATACGAATCAGCCAGTCGAGCTGCGCCCGTCCATCGCGCAGTGCGGCATTGATATTAAGCGTGTTAAAGGCGACAGGCAGCGTATTGCCCTGCACATCCTGCACGACTTTAACGCCGTTGCCCTTCAGCGCCAGGCTGCCGGTCGGCAGTTTGCCGTCCGCCGTCCAGTTTACTCGGGCATCCCCGCTAAACACGCCGCTCAGCTGTGTCTGGTTAGTGAGGAAAGGTTTTAACATCGCAAGGTCAAAACGATTTAACACCACATGAGCATGGCCATCTGGCCCGGCTTCTATGGGTTCAGGCACACAGAGTTGCGCATTGGGGTTTTGCCAGCAGTGCGGGCCAATAGTGGCGGTCTGTTTCTGATTGACATAGTCGATCGCCATGGCGCGCGTCAGTCGCCATTCACCCACCGGCGTATCAAAACGCGTATTGTTCAGATTGCCCTTCCACTGTTCGGTCTGACGGTCGAAGCTGCCTGTCAGCGCGAGCTGGCCTGACACCGGCTTGCCCTGCACGTTGAGTTTGAGCTGGTGCTGCTTTTCATCGCCATCGGCATTGAGCGTCAGCAGGCTGATATTAAGTGCATCCTGCGTCAACTGCTCAACCCGCAACTGCAGCTTACCGGCGATTTGATCGCTGGAGCGCACATCACTCTTCAGGGTGATGCGGCGAACAAGCAGTTGCTGCCAGCGTAAACCGGTAGCAGTAAGATCGGCCAGCAGTTGTGGCGCTTTCAGCGTTCCCCGTGCCTTGATATCCCCTTTAACCACTCCGCCCAGCCCTGGCAGCGCATTATCGAGATGCGGAGCATCAACGCTGGCATCCAGGTTGAGTGTATCGGCCAGGCTGCCTTTTACATCCAGATGATTACGTCCCAGCGCTATCTTGATGCCGGGGATATCCCACTGGTTGTAGCTGTTGCCCCGCAAGGTGCCGTCAGCGCTTACCGCGTTCTGTTTAACGTTACCTTTTAGCATCAGCTGCGGTACGCTCACCTGCCAGCTGCCACCATACAGGCTGCCACGGGTGGTGATCTTACCGTCCAGCTTAGCCGGCCAGTCAGGATACTGGCGCGCGGTATTGATGCCGTCCAGCGTCAACTCACTGCGCCAGCTGATGGCTTTGCTCCAGTCCACCAGCGCGGTGAGGTCGATGTTGCCCTGCAACGCCGCCACACGCAGCTTATCCAGACTGAACTGTTGCACGTTGCCTTTGCCATCCAGCGCGACCGTAGCAGGCGGCACCGATTCCCCTTTGACCGAGGTGCGGAGAGACATGACATAGTCTGTCGCCTTGCCTTTGAACTGATAGTTAAGGTTATCGGCCTGATACTGAATCGCCCCGGTCAGCGGCCAGCGCAACTGCGGACTGGTCAGGTTTAACGCCAGCGGTAGACCAGCCACGGCGGGTTGAGCGCTGGCATCAAGCTGTGCGCGTACCGGGCCGGAAAGGTTCAGCGCCAGTTTCAACTCGTCACGCATCGCCCCCTTTAAGGTCAAACTGAGTTTTTCCCCTTTGACAGGGTTAACGTTCACCTCACCGTTCAGGGCAAAATCAACGGGCCAGTTGTCAGCCAGCGTAGCCTGACCACCGCCGTTCAGCTTGCCCAGATTTGAGTCAACCTCCAGCGTTTGCAACTGCATATGGCGGTCCAGCGTTTTCGCCTTCACCCGCAGTCGGCTAACCGAAATATCAGTATCACCGGTGATGCGTAGCTGCTCGCCCAGAATTTCCTGTACATCAATATCCAGCGGTAACTGAAAGTCGGGCAGCGCGGGCAACAGCGGTTTTGCAAACAGCGCCTGCAAGGTTTCGCCCAGCGGCTTCTCATCCGGCTGAGGCTGTTGTATTTTGGGTTGCACCACCTGCTCTTTAGCCACCTGCGCCGCTTTAGGCAGCGCGATCAGCAAACTTTGGATATGGGTGGGATTCAGCGTCAGGGCACGATCCTGCCACTGCAAGCCGGTCGTAAAATCCGCCAGCGAAATAGCGCTCTCATCGACTTTCACGCTGATGTTGTGCAAGCCCACATGACGCAGGCTGATCGGATAAGGCGTGCTGAGATTGCTGGTGCCGCTCTCTTCTTCCGGGGGGGCCGTCGATGGCGTCATCTTTTTGCTGTCGACCACCACACTGATATCTTTCAGCGTCAGATCGTTAACACAGACCGACGAGTGCAACAGGCAGTTGAGATCCACAGCCAGATGGATAGTGTCCGCATTGACGCTGACGCCAGGCATCTCATAGCGCAATCCACTAAGGGTAAGATTACGCCAGCCGCCGTCCACTTTGTTGATCGACAAGCCCGGCACCCAGCGCGACGCGCCGTTTAACACCAGATGTAATCCCGGCGTCGTACCAATCAAAAATGCCAAACCCGCAAACAGCAAAACCAAAAAAATCAGAAAGCCAATCAGGACCTTTTTCCAGCGCTTCATAGTTCAGGCCCCAACCCTACGTAAAATTGCACACCATGCTCCTCGCTATCCCCAATGGGGCGGGCAATATCAAACTTAATGGGCCCCACCGGTGATGACCAGCGTACCCCAATACCTGCGCCGGTTTTTACATTGCTTTGCTTAATGTCATTGACCGCCTCGCCTGAGTCGACAAACACCGCGCCCCACCATTTGCCGCTGACGTTGTACTGATATTCCAGCGAGCCGGTAACCATTTTGGATGCGCCGGTCAGCTTGCCGTCACTGTCACGGGGAGAGACGTTTTTATATTTATAACCGCGAATACTGCGGTCACCACCGGCAAAGAAGCGCAGATCCGGCGGCACTTTGTCAAAGTCGTTGGTTTCAATCCAGCCCACCGTACCGCGGGCAATAAAACGGTTCTTTTCACCCAGGGTGCGAATCCAGACGTTTTGCGCCTGCAGGATTAAGAAATCGACATCCGAACCCCATGTGGTATCGGACACATCTGCGGAATAACGCTGCGAATCGCCCCAGGTTGGCATTAAGCCGCCGCGTGAACGGGTGCGGTTCAGACTGACGCCGGGATAGAGCAGCATCGTGGTGTTGGTGACGTTACCCTGCGTAAAGTGATCCAGGCTCCAGCGCAGGTTAAGGGCTCTTTGCCAGCCGCTGCTGCTGTCCCAGTTGCGCGATACCGCCAGCGTGCTGGTATCTGCTTTGGTGTCGTTAAGATCGGTGCGTTTCAGGCCGCCGGAAAAGGTGTAGTACTGCTCCAGTGGGCTTTTCAGCAACGGGACTTTGTAACTGAGATCGATCTGCTGCTCGGGGGCGGAAACATAGGCACTGGCGGCCATACTGTGGCCCCGATCGTTAACCCAGGGTTTTCTCCACGTTCCTTTCAGGCGCGGTCCAACATCCGTCGAGTAACCGACACCGGCTTCAATGGTATTTTTAGCGCGGGGTGACACCACGGCATTTAAGGGCAGAACTTTGGTTTTACGGCCCTGCTTAAACTCGGGCGCAACCACCACTGACTGGAACCAGCCGGTCGCGGAAAGACGGCGGTTAAGTTCAGCCAGATCGCGGGAACTGTAGTAATCCCCCTCTTTGAAGGGCACTAAATTTTGCAAATAGGCTTCGCGGATCTGCGAGCCTTCAAAGGTGACATCACCAAAGCGATAACGCGGACCGCTGTTGTAGTCCAGATCCCAAAAGGCTTCATGGCGGTCAACAGACACACCTAACTGGCTTTTTTCAAACTCACCATCGAAATAGCCGTTACGCAGGGCAAGGTTGGTAAAGCCGCTTTTAAATTTATCGTACTGACCGTGGTTAAGCACCGTCCCGACTTTGGGACGCCCCTGCGCAATCCAGTTTTTATAATCCGCATCGTTTTTCGCCTGACCGGTAACGACAATCGTACTGCCCGCAATTTTTATCGGCTGACCAGGCGTAACACGGGCGATTAACACCGGACGGCCACCCTGAGGAGGCGCGGGGCGCGATTCGAAGTCGATATCCGGCTCATAATAGCCAAGCGCGCGCAGCCCCTCTTTGATCGCCGAAGAGACGCGAGAGCGAAAGCGGCCATCGTTGGTGACTTCGTCGCTGCTAATGGTCGACAGGCGTGCCCTGACGTTTTTTTGCAGTTCTCCGGTTAGCCCTTCCAGCTGTAGTCGAACCGGTGCCGCCCCGAAGGCGGGCGCGACGAGCAGCAAACCCGTCATGCAATAAACATAAAATCGTGGCACTTGTACTCCTGTCTGTCATGCCTGCCCCATTCCACAGGGCGCGTGTTAATCCTCGTTACCGATACAATCGCGACGGCAACTCACTCATCATAGCCGCACTTTTTGCCAACTGGCAGTGTACAACGAGATCTAAGCCAAATTGAGCATTATTGTCGGCAAAACCCACTTAGGTTACAACGGCGTTGTAACGTCCTGGGCGCTTCGCGGTTTGCCTGCTTATCGGCGCGGGGGAGGACAAGACAATAAATACTCACGCAGAGAGCCATCGTTTGCCCTCTGGCGGCGGCATCGTCGCTGCTGCTATAATCACCCACCGCAGGCATCCCGCCTGTCTTCATTTCTGCCCCTGCACCTCACTGATATTGTTGAATGGGCGCAGACATTTTTGGCACGGATAGCTCCCCTTAAGTCACCACTACAGGGAATGAGCGCATAAATCGCACGCTGCCCAGGCCAAAAATGACAAGTGAATAACTCTTTGGATCTCATATGCTTGATAGCCTACTTGTCATTCTGCTACTGATTGTAATCAGTGCTTTTTTCTCTCTGTCGGAAATCTCGTTGGCCGCCGCCCGCAAGATTAAGCTGAAACTTCTTGCTGACCAGGGCAACATCAACGCCCAGCGCGTTTTGAAAATGCAGGAAACCCCTGGCATGTTCTTCACCGTGGTGCAAATCGGTCTGAATGCCGTGGCTATCCTCGGTGGTATCGTGGGTGATGCAGCGTTTTCGCCGGCCTTTTCCAGCCTGTTCAACCGTTTTGTGTCACATGACCTTGCCGAACAACTCAGCTTTATCTGCTCGTTCACCATCGTAACCAGCCTGTTTATTCTGTTTGCCGACTTAACGCCGAAACGGGTCGGCATGATCGCGCCCGAAACCATTGCTCTGCGGATTATCAATCCCATGCGCTTCTGTTTGCTGGTGATGCGCCCGCTGGTGTGGTTGTTTAACGGTCTGGCCAACGTGTTCTTTCGCGTCTTTAAACTGCCGATGGTGCGCAAAGACGATATCACCTCAGATGATATCTATGCGGTTGTGGAAGCAGGCGCGCTGGCTGGTGTACTGCGCAAACAGGAACATGAGCTGATCGAAAACGTATTCGAACTGGAATCCCGCACCGTACCTTCATCCATGACCTCACGTGAAAACATCGTCTGGTTCGATCTGCATGAAGATGAAGTCAGCCTGAAAACCAAAATCGCTCAACATCCTCACTCCAAATTCCTGGTCTGTAATGGCGATATTGACCACATTGTCGGCTACGTTGATTCCAAAGAATTGTTGCTGCGCGTGCTGGGTAATCAGAGCATGGCGCTGAACAGCGGCGTTCAAATCCGCTCTGCGCTTATCGTACCGGATACCCTGACATTGTCTGAGGCGCTGGAAAGCTTTAAAACGGCAGGCGATGACTTCGCGGTCATCATGAACGAGTATGCGCTGGTGGTCGGCATCATCACACTTAACGATGTCATGACGACGCTGATGGGCGACCTTGTAGGCCAGGGCATGGAAGAGCAAATTGTCGCGCGTGACGAGAATTCCTGGCTGGTGGAAGGCGGTACGCCAATTGATGATGTTATGCGCGTGCTGGATATCGATGATTTTCCGCAGTCGGGTAACTACGAAACGATTGGCGGCTTTATGATGTATATGCTGCGCAAGATCCCGAAACGGACGGACTTTGTGAAGTTTGCAGGCTACAAGTTTGAAGTGGTGGATATCGACAGCTACCGAATTGACCAGCTGCTGGTAACGCGGATTGATGAACGACCGCCGATGCTGAATGTGGCAAAAACCGAAGAATAGAAAGACTAAGGGCGCCATCGGCGCCCTGTTTTTTAGTTGAACTCTAGCTTGAGACGAACGACCTGGCGGTTAATTTCTGACATCACGCTCAGGTGCTGTTTGTCTTTGACCCGTGGGATCAGGACTTTACCTTTATCAAACTCGAATGCGCCAACATCCTTGATGTATAACCTTCCTTTAAACAGCGTCTTAACATATTTTGCTATCTGTAGTGGATTATAGCGCTGGAAGATTTTCATACTGATTAACTCCTTCATTTTTAAGCACGCTTCACCGTTGCCAAATTCGGTACGGGTCCATGAAGCGCGAATTCGAGATAAACTATAGAACACTCTGTTTACTTCGCACGATAAGAAATAAGTTTTTTTACCGTTCTGACAGAACATTACAGAATACTCTGTTATTTACTTTTCACTATTCAGTATAAACCTTCATTCGTTACGGAATTGTGTAGTTGATAACAAAGCTGACAGCTTTTTGAGACAGGCGCATCATCCCTGCTTACTATTACAGTTGAATGACTAACTGGTCTGATCACTGGAGAGGATGATGATGCGTGTAACTCTGGCAGCACTGGCTTTATCACTGCTGATTCCCGTCAGCGCGCTGGCTCACGATATTGAGCTGGGAAAACGTGTGCCGGCGGTAGGCGTTAATGATAAAGGCGAGCTGATTTTACAGCAGGAAAAATTCAGTTATAAAAACTGGAACAGCGCCCAGCTAAGTGGAAAAGTGCGGGTGGTACAACATATTGCCGGACGCTCATCAGCGAAAGAGATGAACGCTGCGTTGGTTGAAGCAATTAAGGCAGCCAGGTTGCCTCACGATCGCTATCAGACCACCACGATTGTTAACACCGATGATGCTATTCCCGGCACCAGCATGTTTGTCCGCAGCAGTATTCACAGTAATAAGCAGCAGTATTCGTGGTCGCAGTTTATTGTCGACAGCCAGGGTAACGTGCAGCACGCCTGGCAATTGCAGCAGGGCGGCTCGGCTATTGTGGTGTTGGATAAAACAGGCCAGGTTAAATACGTTAAAGATGGTGCCCTGTCTCAGCAAGAGGTTGAGCAGGTGATGACCTTATTAAGGTCGCTGTTGCAAGAGTAGATAAAGATGAAGGCGGGAGGCTGATGCCTCCCGCACTGCATCAAAACAGTGAAACGCGAAAGCCCGGGTTAAGGAAAGACTCACGCGGCGCGTAGTCCAGCGTTCTTCCCTGCCAGTCATGTACGTGCGCACCCGCAGCAGCGGCTACGGCATGGCCTGCACCGGTATCCCAGATGTTGGTTGGCCCAAAACGCGGATAGAGTTGGGCTTTCCCTTCAGCCACCAGGCAAAACTTCAAGGAAGAACCGGTCGCAACCGTCTGGTGTTCACCCAGTTGCTTCAGGTATTCCTGCATCTCTTCATCGTCATTATGTGAACGACTCACCACCACTAACGGCGGACGCGCATCAAGCACATGAATTTGCTGTCGCTCTCCGTTCTCTTCTTTCCAGGCCTTGCCCTCTGCGGCGGAATACATCACGCCCAGTGCGGGCGCGTAAACCACGCCCATGACCGGCTTACCCTGCTCAATCAATGCGATGTTCACGGTAAACTCACCGTTACGTTTGATAAATTCTTTGGTGCCATCCAGCGGGTCGACCAGCCAGTAGCGCTGCCAGTGCTGGCGGACATCCCAGCCAGGCGGATCTTCTTCTGACAGGATCGGGATATCCGGCGTCAGCCGCTTTAAGCCCGATACAATCACATCATGAGCGGCCAGGTCTGCCGCCGTGACAGGAGAATCATCCGCTTTGTGGGAAATCTCTGCCGGAACAGAACCGTTGTAGACCTGCATAATCGCGTCGCCTGCTTCACGCGCCAGTTGGCTTATTTGCTCTAACATTTTTCACCTCATGTATGCGAATGCTACGCGTTAACTGTCATACCCGTTGGAGTACAGTCTAGCAGCTTCACGCTTACCGCTGATTTCAGGCAAACATTCTGAATCATTTTTCAGCCATATCAACACAATAGACAAAAATAGCAACGATCTTATTCGGCTTAAGCGATGAGATCGACGGCCCGAGCCCGACGGATGGCAGGCTCAAAACGTTACATCCATCACGATTTAATCTGCCCTTTCATCAGACTTTTACATTATTTTTGTAGCCTTGATCTTTTAGCTTTGGGAGAGAGCATGTTTAAGGCGGGAATGATGTTACTGGCGTTGAGCGTTTCAGTTGCAGTACAGGGAGCCACCGTGGATTTGCGCGTGCTGGAAACAACCGATCTGCACAGTAATATGATGGACTTCGACTATTACAAAGATACGCCCACAGAAAAATACGGTCTGGTGCGCACGGCGTCGCTGATCCATGCAGCACGTCAGGAAGTCACCAACAGCGTATTAGTGGACAATGGCGACCTTATTCAGGGCAGTCCATTGGGCGACTATATGGCAGCCAAAGGGCTTAAACAGGGCGATGTTCATCCGGTCTATAAAGCCATGAACACGCTGGACTATAGCGTGGGTACGCTGGGCAACCATGAATTCAACTACGGCCTGCCCTATCTGCACAAGGCACTGGCGGGTGCGCGTTTCCCCTATGTCAATGCAAACGTCATCGATCTTAAAAGCGGCAAGCCGCTTTTTACCCCTTATCTGATTAAACCCACTCGCGTGACCGATCGTGACGGTAAAACGCATACTTTGCAGGTAGGCTATATCGGCTTTGTTCCCCCGCAGATTATGGTGTGGGATAAAACTAACCTGCAGAACAACGTTCGGGTAGATGACATCACTGAAACCGCACGCCGCTACGTGCCAGAAATGCGAGCGAAAGGCGCGGATGTGGTTATCGCCCTTGCCCACTCGGGCCTGAGCAGCGAACCCTATCAGGCGATGGCCGAAAACTCTGTCTACTACCTCAGCGAAGTTGCGGGCATTGATGCCATTATGTTTGGTCATGCGCATGCCGTGTTCCCGGGCAAGGAGTTTGCCGGGATCAAAGGTGCGGATATCGAGAAAGGCACACTAAACGGTATTCCTGCGGTGATGCCAGGCATGTGGGGCGATCATTTGGGTGTGGTAGATCTGGTGCTAAACAACGGTGGTGGTCGCTGGCAGGTCACTGGCGGTACAGCACAGGCGCGCCCCATCTATGACACCGCCCATAAAAAATCGCTGGCCGCTGAAGATCCCGCACTGGTTAAGGTTCTGAAAGACGATCATCATGCTACCCGCGAATTTGTGGCTCAGCCCATTGGCAAATCGGCTGATGTGATGTACAGCTATCTGTCACTGGTTCAGGACGATCCGACCGTACAGATTGTGAATAATGCGCAGCGTGCCTATGTTGAACATTTTATTCAGGGCGATCCCGACCTGGCGAAGCTGCCGGTGCTGTCAGCGGCGGCCCCCTTTAAAGCCGGCGGGCGCAAGAACGATCCTGCCAGCTATGTGGAGGTCGAGAAAGGCAACCTGACGTTCCGTAATGCGGCCGACCTCTATTTGTATCCCAACACCCTGGTGGTGATGAAAGTCAGCGGCGAACAGGTGAAAGAGTGGCTGGAATGCTCTGCGGGCCAGTTTAATCAGATCGATCCTGCCAGCAGCCGGACGCAGCCGTTGATCAACTGGGATTTTCGCACCTATAACTTCGACGTCATCGACGGTGTCAGCTATCAAATTGATGTGACACAACCGGCCCGTTACGACGAAGAGTGCAAACTGATCCATCCTGATGCTTCACGCATTAAAGATCTGCGCTGGCAGGGGAAACCTGTCGATCCTAAAGCGACCTTCCTGGTGGCGACCAATAACTACCGGGCCTACAGCGGAAAATTTGCCGGAACAGGCGATAAGTACATTGCTTTTGCCTCGCCGGATGAAAATCGCGCAATACTGGCGGCTTATATCAGTGCAGAAACCAAAAAGAATGGTGAGGTCCGTCCGCAGGCCGATCATAACTGGCGACTGGCCGCGATACATAGCACACAGCCTCTTGATATTCGCTTTGAGACCGCACCTGGCGATAAAGCAACTCGCTTTATTCAGCAGTATGCGCAATATCCGATGAAGGCAACAGGGAATGACGAGACGGGATTTGCTATCTGGCAGGTAAATCTACAGCAGTAAAATACCTAAGGGCGGCACGGCGCCGCCCTTATCCTTTACAGGATTTCCAGCAGTTCAACTTCAAAAATCAGGGTGCTGAACGGCGGAATGGAAGCACCGGCACCGCGCTCACCGTAAGCGAGGTCGTGCGGGATCACCAGTTCCCACTTAGAGCCAACAGGCATCAGCGTCAGCGCTTCGATCCAGCCTGCAATCACGCCAGTCACCGGGAATTCAGCGGGTTCGCCACGGGCAACGGAGCTGTCGAATACGGTGCCGTCAATCAGTTTGCCGGTATAGTGCACACGTACGCGGTCCTGACGGGATGGAATCGCGCCTTCGCCCTGGGTAATCACGCTGAACTGTAAACCTGACTCGGTGCTGCTGACGCCTTCACGCTGGGCATGCTGCTGCAGGAAAGCCTGGCCTTCTGCGGCCATCGCTTCCACGCGCTCACGACGCACGCTTTCAGCCCGCTCATGAACTTCACGCAGCGCGCGGTGAACTACATCAACAGGCACCGCGGGTGAGTTCCCTTCCAGCGCGTCGCGCAGGCCCGCGAGCAGTGCTTCTGGCTGCAGCCCCTGCAGACCAGACTCCAGCAACTGCTGGCCAACCTGTAAACCAATACCGTAACTTGCTTGTGCTTCGACGCTGTCGAAAGAAGGGGTAGTCATCTTCGTTCCTTTCACTCTCGGATATAGTAAGACGGGCAGCATAGCAGCGCAGGCCGCTGGCGTAAAATCCGCAGCGTCGTAGATGACTTTTGCTGGCGAAAGAGAAACAATACGCAGGTCAAATTTATCAATGCTGGCAGGCACTTCGCGTCCACATTGCCCATACTGTATAAGTGACACGTTTCCCCCTTATCAGTGGCACAATAAGAAAGAGAGAAAATATGGGCCAGATTGCCCCTCGTCGCCGCAGGATGCTCGCACGGCGTATGTTAACCCGGTTACAAGCTCGACTGCCGCAACGAAAGCAGCCGCAAGGTGCCGGAGCGGAGGAACCCGATATGACTTCAGACGTCCCGTCTCGCCTGCCAAACTGGCTGTATCGCCTCTGGCATTTTACAGACGATATTCGCTGGATGGACCCGCTGCCGGCGTTGCACCGCCGTGGAATTGTGATTGCCGTATTCATCCTGTTGCTGGCCTTCCTCTGGCCGTCCAGCACACCGCAGTATCCGGTAGAGCGTCCCGTTACCCCATCGGCTGAAAAAGAGGTACCGATGCAGGCGGACATTTATGATAACAAACCCGCTAAATCCACCTCCCAGCCGGAGGCAAAAGCCGATTCGCAGGGCGACTGGCGCAGCTACCAAATTGCCTCCGGGCAGACGCTGGCGCAGCTGTTCCGCGACAATAACCTCCCGGTTAATGACGTGTTTGCGATGGCGCGCGTGGAGGGCAACGGTCAGCCGCTCAGTACGCTGAAAGAAGGTCAACAGGTGAAAGTACGTCGGGATGCGAAAGGTGTGGTAACAGGATTAACGCTGGATGGTACGAACGGCCCGGTGCTGTTTACCCGCCAGCCAGACGGCAGCTTTCTGCGCGTGGAATAAGCGACAACCGGTGGCGGAACGCCACTGGATGGGCGCTAACACGGTTGTTTGATGTTCTTTACCAGCACGCTTCCCACACAGACCCGCAGCGCAAGTAAAGACAGGATGATTTCAGCCTCGGCAGGAAAGCGCGCCGGGCGCAGCGTTCCGGCTACAGGAACAGAGGCAGAGGCAGAGGCAGAGGCAGAGGCAGAGGCAGAGGCAGAGATTTGGCACCCGGTTGGCCAACAATGAAATAGCGCTGCATTCTGTGTTGAACATGTCGATGCTTGTGCGGTGCGGCAAGCGGGCAAAAGGAAGGTTATTCAGGGCCTAAAACAAAAACGCCGACACAAGTGTCGGCGTTCAGGTGCGGCAGATTAATAAAATTAACCTGCTACTACGTTCACGATCAGTTTCGCGAATACTTCGCTGTGAACCTGGAAGTCCACTTCGTGCTCACCGGTGGTGCGCAGAACGCCGTTCGGTAAACGAACTTCGCTCTTAGCCACGTCAACGCCAGCTGCAGTTACAGCGTCAGCGATGTCGCGAGTACCGATGGAACCGAACAGTTTACCTTCATCGCCTGCTTTAGACGTGATAGTAACGGTGCCCAGTGCGTTGATTTTTTCTGCGCGCGCATTTGATGCTGCCAGAACGTCAGCCAGTTTGGCTTCCAGTTCTGCACGGCGTGCTTCGAAGAATTCAACGTTTTTCTTGGTAGCAGGAACAGCTTTACCCTGTGGAACCAGGAAGTTACGAGCGTAGCCCGCTTTAACGTTAACCTGATCACCCAGGCTGCCCAGGTTTGCTACTTTATCAAGCAGAATAACTTGCATTACCTTATCCTCTTAAAGTCGTTAATGGACAGTTGCCGATTACTGATGACGATCAGTGTACGGCAGCAGAGACAGGTAACGCGCGCGCTTGATAGCACGAGCCAGCTGACGCTGGTATTTTGCGCGAGTACCAGTGATACGGCTTGGTACAATCTTGCCGCTTTCGGTGATGTAGTTTTTCAGCGTTGCGATATCTTTATAATCGATCTCTTGAACGCCTTCCGCGGTGAAACGGCAGAACTTGCGACGACGGAAATAACGTGCCATTTGGCTAGTCTCCAGAATCTATCAATTCAATCTGCTCGGCATGTAACACCATTTTACTCTGACCATTTCGCGCCTGATGGCAGCTGATAAAGCCTTCGAGAATGAGTTGCGTGCCGACCGTTATATGTTGAGTAATCACCTGATGGGCGCTGCCGCTAATAATAACAGGCATTCGACACCAGGCTTGCCGGTGAAATCCGGCCTCCTCCTGCACCGAGTTGTGCTCAAGCACAAACTGACAGTGCGGAATTCCTGACGGGCTAATTTTCCGAACTGGCGTCTTACACACAGTGCCAGACAAGCGCAGCCGATTAACCGTCACGATGGATTACTCTTCAGAATCCCCAGCATCTGAGTCATCAGCGGATTCGTTAGCAAAATCTTCGCGGCGCTCACGACGCTCGTCTTTCGCTTTAACCATCGGTGATGCTTCAGTTACCGCGTTTTTAACGCGCATAACCATGCTACGGATAACGGCGTCGTTGAAGCGGAAGTTCGTTTCCAGCTCATCGATCGCTTCCTGCGGCGCTTCTACGTTCAGCAGAACGTAGTGTGCTTTGTGCAGTTTGTTGATCGGGTAAGCCAGCTGACGACGGCCCCAGTCTTCCAGACGGTGGATCGTGCCCTCTGCACCAGTGATAGCACCAGTGTAACGCTCGATCATGCCCGGAACCTGTTCGCTCTGGTCAGGATGAACCATAAATACGATTTCGTAATGACGCATCGAAATTGCTCCTTACGGATTATTCAGCCTCCTGTCAGGGTCAGCTGCGGCCCACGGAAGCAAGGAACGTTATAGGTTGTGAATCATCGAAATGACACACACCTCTGAATGCAGCTGAAAAATTGACGCGTAATCATACTGGCGACGCCGGACAAACTCAAGCGGGGATTTCATGTAAATGGTCGGAAATCGCCCTGTTTCCCGCCCTTTTGTGCGGAAAGCGGGAACAGGGCGATAAACCTTGGCAGACGCAGGAGGTGATGGCGTTGACGGCTACAGCTGACGCTTGAAAAAGCTGACCAGCGCGGTCAGGCCTGACGGCGTGATTTTGTGGCCGATATGCTTTTCAGACAAGGTGATCAGATGAGCATCAAGCCCCTGTTCGCGCAGAGCGCGATCCAGCCGCTGGGTTTCCGCGAAAGGCACCACTTCGTCAGCCTCGCCGTGCCATAACAGGAGCGGCCGGTTCGTAAGATTCGGCAGACGGCTTGAAGGATCATACTCCGCCAGCGGAGCCATGCGTTTCGTGAACAGGGCTTTCTGCTCTTCGCTCGTCACCGTGACGGGAGGGAAAAGCGTCTGGCTGAGCTGCATAAAATAGCCGGAACCCATCATACAGGCGACGCTGTGAATATGCGGATAGCGCGCCATAATCCCCAGCGCCGTCATGCCGCCCATGGAAGCGCCTGCAACGGCAAGACGTTCACCGGCAATCAGGTCGTCGGCGCGCAACGCCGTTTCTATCAACGGGAATTCATCGATGTTCTGTTTAAGAATGTCCCAAAAATGCGTAAACCGCGTGTCGGCATCGCCATTGTAGCGCGCGCCGTGCATATCGGCGTCGGGCATCAGCGCACGAAATCCCGCCTGTGCCAGTGCCACAGCAAAGTAGGCGTACACCTCTTTCGACGAGGTAAAGCCATGATAAAACACTACCGTTGGCAGTCGCTGCTGGCGCTGGCCCGCAGGTGCCGCATGCAGACATTCAATACCTGCAAACCTTTCCGTGGTGAGTTCTATCATTTTTTCTCCTGAAACAGGGGCTGATTAGGACGCCTCGCCAGCGAACATAAGCTGGGTGAGGGTTTTCAACATTACAATAGTAATAATTTCTTAACTAAACATTTCCGCTGCGCTGCCGTTGTTAATGCATATTTGACAAGAAAACAAAGGTATTCTATGAAACGTTTCTCTCTTAGCCGCACTAGCCTCGGAGTGAAGCTGTGCGTCATAACGTCCTTCAGTGTAGGCGTTTTGTTGTTGGCCTTGACACTTATTCAAAGCCAGAATGCTTCACGCCAGCTGGAAAGTCTTGCCGTAGATGACATGGTCAATCAGGTGCAGGGCATCACTGAAATGACGTCCATGTTTAATGCGACGCTGACCCAGGAGGTGGGCAACTACACTCAGCTCTTCGTCAGCTTTTTACCTAAGCGCTTCAGCCGTGATGAAACCGCACGTATTCAGGTTGGTGAGTTTTCCACCCCGACGCTGCGCGCCGGACTTAAAACCCTTAACCTTGATCAGACTGCCGTTGATGATTTTACAGATCGCACCGCGGCAGTCGCCACCATCTTTGTCCGTGATGGTGATAATTTCATCCGGATTTCAACCTCACTGAAAAAGCAGGATGGTAGCCGGGCGATCGGTACCCAACTGGACCGCGCCAGTGCCGCCTGGAAAAGCGTGACGAAGGGGGAAACCTACCGCGGACTGGCCACCTTATTTGACCACCGCTACATCACCCAGTACCAACCGATAAAAGACGACAGCGGCACCGTCATCGCGATTTTATTTGTCGGCGTACAGATCGACAAACAGTATGGCCTGATGCGCGAAAAAGTGCTGGCTCGCCGTCTTGGCGATAGCGGACATTTTTATGTGCTAAACGGCTCGCCGGGCGCAGCGCAAGGTCAGTATCTGTTTGATAAACAGAACGAAGGCAAACGTCCAGACTGGCAGGATAGCGTCATGAAGCAGCTGCTGACCCAGCCCGAGGGCGTGCAGCAAGCCGAGATCGACGGTGAAGCCAGGATGCTGGCCTGGCAACAGTTGCCCGGCTGGAACTGGATTGTGGTCGGTGAAGTTAATCGTGACAGCCTGCTGGCACCGGTTATTCACAGCCGAAATATGTTTCTTATCACCGGACTGATTCTGGTGTTGCTGTTTGCCCCCTGCTTTGTCTGGTACAGCCGCCGCGCCATCACGCGCCCATTACAACAGGTTATTCACTTAGCCGAGCAGTATGCCGCCGGTAATTTGCTGGAGCACCTGGACACCAGGCGCCATGACGAAGTTGGCCAGTTAATTAACGCGATTAACGGTATTGGCGAAGGTCTGGAGAAAATTGTCGCTCAGGTTCGCAGCGCCGCGCAGGAGATCAGCGACGGCACGGATACGATTGCGGCCAGCAGCCACAACATTAGTGCGCAGATTGGACGCCAGGCCAGCAGTGTCGAAGAGACATCGGCCAGCATGGAGCAGTTTGGTGCAACCGTTGAGCACACCGCCGATAGCCTGCGTCAGGCGATGTCTCTGGTCGCCGAAGCCAGCGGTATCGTGAATAACGGCAACCAGACGGTGACGCGCTCGGTCAGTACCATGTCGGCGATTAACGTATCGTCGCAAAGCATTGCTGACATTACTCATGTCATTGAGTCCATTGCATTCCAGACCAATATTCTGGCCCTGAATGCCGCCGTTGAAGCCGCGCGTGCAGGTGAACACGGTCGCGGATTTGCCGTGGTGGCCGCCGAGGTGCGCGCGCTGGCACAGCGTTCGGCTCAGGCAGCAAAAGAAATCGATACGCTGATTGCGACCTCGATACGTCACGTCGCGGAAGGTCATACGTTATCCGAGCAAACCCGGGATGCGATGAGTAATATCGTGACGCATATTGAGCAGGTACAGGCATTGATGGGTGAAATTAACGTGGCAGCGCAACAACAGTCGGCGGGCATTGGTCAGGTTAACCTGGCGATGAACCAGATTAGCCAGGCGACGCATCAAAATAGCGAGTTGGTGGCACAGGCAGAACAGACGGCGCAGAGCCTGAGTGACAAAGGTCATCATTTGACACAGTTAGTCAGCGTGTTCTCAATCAAGTCGTGATGATTGCGAGCCAGTGGCTTACACTTGTCCTGTTAACATGACTGCCAGGAATCTGCTATGCGTTACGCTCTGTTACTGACGTTAAGTCTGTTTTTAAGTGGCTGCTCGCTGTTCCAGGATACGCCAAAAGCCCCGCCCGCGCCGACTGGCGAGGCGCAGTCCATTACCCGTGCCCAAAGTTACGGTTTACCGAAGCTGGGTACCATTAGCGCCAGCGTACGCGGCTCGCCCGATGACGCGCAGCGCGCCATTGCCGCGCGCGCCAACCAGGCCGGTGCCGTTTACTATCAGATTCTGATGGTTGATGAGACGATCACGCCAGGCATCTGGTACACGACCGCTATCCTGTATGGCGCCTCACCTGCCGCTGGCGCGCGCCAGTAACCGGTCAGTCAGTGGGCCCTCGAGTAAGCGCATACCGCGCCTGTCGAGCCACTGACTGCACCACGCATCCGCCAGCAAGGGCTCGGCATGCTTCAACAGCTGCGTTGCCGTTGCCAGATGCAGCAGATTTTCGCTGAGTTCGCGGGCCTGAACCTCATCAATTTTCCTCAGGCCCAGGGCTAACTGTCGCCAACTGCGATCGAAATGGCGATTACATCCCTTCACTGCGTCAAATTCCTGTTTGAGCATGTCCAGCATGCCGCCCTGTTTGGTCAAAACCCGCAGGACGTCCAGGCACATCACGTTGCCCGATCCTTCCCAGATGCTGTTTACCGGGATGTCACGATAGAGGCGAGGCAGTTCACTCTCTTCGCAGTAGCCTGCACCGCCCAGCATCTCCATCGACTCGGCGATAAAGGGCGAGCCCGCTTTGCAAATCACGTATTTTGCCGCTGGGGTAAATAACCGGGCAAACGCCGCCTCATGTGCATCGCCCGGCGAGGACCACGCGCGTGCCAGCCGCATCAGCAGTGCCGTTTGCCCTTCTAACTGCAAAGCCTGACGTGCCAGCACTTGCCGCATCAGCGGCTGATCCACCAGATTTTTCCCCATAACCTGACGCTGATGCGTGTGATAAAGCGCGACGGAAAAGGCACGGCGCATTTGGCCGTGGCTGCCCAGCGCGCAGTCAAAACGCGTCATGCCCGCCATCTTGAGGATCAGGCGCACGCCGTCTCCCTCGTCGCCCAGCAGCCAGCCGGTCGCCTCTTTGAACTCAACCTCGCTGCTGGCGTTGGATCGGTTACCGAGCTTGTCTTTTAGCCGCTCAATGAAAATGGCGTTACGAGATCCATCCGGCAGTAAGCGGGGTAAAAAGAAGGCGCTTAGCCCCTGCTGGGTTTGCGCAAGAATCACATGCGCATCACTTTGTGGCACAGAGAAAAACCATTTGTGGCCGACGATTCGATACGCTTCGCCACTTCCGCGCCCATTAAGAGGCTCCGCGCGCGTCGTATTGGTCAGCACATCGCTGCCGCCCTGCTTTTCGGTCATGCCCATGCCAATCAGCAGTCCACGCTTTTGATCGCCCGAAACCGCATGCGTATCATAATGATCGCTGAGTAAAGGATCGATCCAGGATTCAAAATGGGCAGGCAGATAGCGCTGTAGCAAGGGAATCGCAGCGTGGGTCATGGTCACCGGGCAGAGCGTCCCGGCCTCGACCTGGGCATGTAGAATAAACCGGGCCGCACGGGCCACACTGGCATTGGGTAGTACGTCGGGCTGCCAGCTAAGGTTATGCAGGCGGCTGGCGCAAAGGCCCTGCATCAGTAAATGCCAGGCCGGATGAAAGCGGACGTCATCCAGCCTGACACCGCGAGCGTCGTAACGATGGAGTTCCGGCGGACAGGCATTGGCGAGCCTGCCCAGCTCCAGGGATTCGGCGCTGCCCAGTTGCCTGCCCACCGACGCCAGCCATTCACTGTCCCATCCGCCGCCTTCACGTAACAGTGCGTCACAGAGGGGAACATCGGACAGAAACAGGTTGCTGTTACTGAGGGGAAAAGGTTGATTGAAAACGGTGTGCGTTGTCCAGGTCATAACGGCTCCTCGCGGATGTCACCCACTTAGTATGTAAGGTGCGTTACCATTATGACCGGACAGAGAAACGAATTTGCGGCAGCGATCACGCGTTGCGCTGACGTACCGCTTCAAACAGACACACGCCAGTGGCGACTGAGACATTGAGGGATGAAACGCTTCCGGCCATCGGAATGCTGATCAACTCATCACAATGCTCACGTGTCAGGCGGCGCATACCTTCACCTTCTGCGCCCATCACCAGCGCCATCGGGCCGGTCATCTTGCTTTGGTAAACGGTATGGTCGGCTTCGCCGGCGGTGCCGACAACCCAGATGTTATATTCCTGCAACAGGCGTAAGGTGCGCGCCAGGTTCGTCACCCTGATCAGGGGAACGTTTTCGGCAGCACCACTGGCGACTTTTTTCGCGGTCGCGTTCAGCGGTGCGGAGCGATCTTTGGGAACAATCACGGCATGGACACCGGCAGCATCGGCGCTACGTAAGCAGGCACCGAGGTTGTGCGGATCGGTAACGCCGTCCAGCACCAGCAGGAATGGCTTCTCCAGGCTCTGTAACAGGTCGGGCAGATCCCCTTCCTGATACTGGCGGCCGGGCTTCACCCGCGCCACAATCCCCTGATGCACGCCGCCTTCTACCTGGCCGTCCAGCCATTTACGGTCGGCCAGCTGAATCACGATCCCTTGAGCTTCTAACGCGGTCACCAGCGGTTGCAGGCGACGATCGTCGCGGCCTTTGAGAATAAAGACGTCCTGGAAACGCTGAGGATCGCGTTCCAGCAATGCCTGCACGGCATGGATACCAAAAATAATTTCGCTCATCAATCTGCTCAGTGGTTGGAAATGAATGGATAACAGCCCCTGCGCGCTTGCAGGGGCTGATGTGCGCATCAGGCAGGCTTCGCCTTCTTCGCGGCACGCCTGGCCTTAGTGGCGGCGGCGATTTTACGGGTTTTCTCTGAAACTTTTTTACTTTTTTTCTCAGTCCGGGCCTCGGCAGGCTTACTGCTGCTGTTGCGGAAGGCTGAATCCGGCTCGAAATTGGTTTTACGGCTGGCCTGGCGACGATGCTTTGTCGGCGCTTTGCCATCACGCTTCGCCTTATCCCGTTCGGTTTTGCCTTCACCACGAACCTGGCGCTTACTGGACACCAGCGCAAAGTCGATTTTGCGCTCGTCCATATGGACCGCTTCGACCCGCACTTCAACGGTATCACCGAGGCGATAGGTACGACCGCCGGATTCACCAATCAGTCGCTGTCCTACAGGATCGAAACGATAGTAATCGTTGTCCAGCGTCGAGACGTGAACCAGCCCGTCGATAAACAGATCGCTAAGGCGCACAAAGAAGCCGAACCCGGTTACGCTGGAGATCACGCCATTGAAGACGTTGCCCACCTGATCCTGCATAAAGTCGCACTTCAGCCAGTCCGCAACGTCGCGGGTCGCTTCATCGGCACGGCGCTCGGTCAGTGAACAGTGCTGGCCCAGCTGCAGCATTTGCTGCATGTCGTAGTGGTAACCGCCGGTTTCCGTGGTCAGCCCTTTCACTTCGCCCTGCTCTTTTGCCAGCAGATACTTGATGGCGCGATGCAGCAATAAATCCGGATAGCGGCGGATTGGCGAGGTAAAGTGGGCATAAGAGGACAGCGCCAGACCAAAGTGGCCGCGGTTTTCTGGATCGTACACCGCCTGTTTCATGGAGCGCAGCAGCATGGTTTGCAGCATTTCCGCATCCGGACGATCGGCAACCTGCTTCAGCAGCGCGGCATAATCGATCGGTTGCGGTTTATTACCGCCCGGTAAGCTCAGACCCAGCTCATTCAACACGGTGCGGAAGCTCTTGATGCTGTCATCGCTTGGACGATCGTGATCGCGGAACAGCGCCGGCTCCTGGTGCTTCTCAACGAAACGCGCGGAGGCGATGTTCGCCAGAATCATGCACTCTTCAATCAGCTTGTGAGCATCATTACGCGAGGTACGCTCGACACGTTCGATGCGACGTTCCGCGTTAAAAATAAATTTCGCTTCTTCGGTTTCAAATGAGATTCCGCCGCGCTCTTCACGCGCGGTTTCCAACACCTGATACATGTTGTGCAGTTCCTGCAGATCTTTCACCAGCGGCGCGTATTGCTCACGCAGTTCCGGGTTGCCCTGCAGGATATTCCAGACTTTGTTGTAGGTCAGACGTGCGTGGGAATTCATCACCGCTTCGTAATGTTTAAAGCCGGTAAGCTTACCTTTTGACGACACGGTCATTTCGCACACCATACACAGGCGATCGACCTGTGGATTCAGTGAACACAAACCGTTCGACAGCACTTCTGGCAGCATCGGAACGACCTGCGAAGGGAAATATACCGAGGTACCGCGCTGCTGCGCTTCGTTATCCAGCGGTGTACCGGGGCGCACGTAGTAACTCACATCCGCAATGGCAACCCACAGCCGCCAGCCGCCACCGCGTTTTTTCTCGCAGTAGACCGCATCATCAAAGTCACGCGCATCTTCGCCATCAATGGTCACTAACGGCAGGTCGCGCAGGTCAACGCGGCCTTTTTTCGCCGACTCTGGTACTTCTTCATTCAGTTTGCCAACCTGCGCCTCAACTTCTGGCGGCCAGTTGTGTGGAATCTCATGGGTGCGCAGTGCCATATCGACCGCGAGGCTGGTGCCCATGTCATCGCCCAGAATCTCGGCGATTTTGCCAATCGCTTTCGAGCGACGCGTGGGACGCTGCAACAGCTCGACCACCACCACGGAGCCCATACGGGCATTCATGGTTTCTTCAGGGCCAATCAGGATGTCGAAGCTGAGACGACTATCGTCTGGCACCACAAAACCGACACCTGCGTCCGTAAAATAGCGGCCGACGATCTGATTGTTACGCGGTTCCTGCACCCGCACCACGCGTGCTTCACGGCGACCTTTGCGATCGGCACCCAGTGGCTGAGCGAGAATCACATCGCCATGCATGCAGAATTTCATCTGTTCAGCCGACAGGTAGAGGTCATCCTTTTGTCCTTCTGCACGGAGAAAGCCATAGCCATCACGGTGACCAATGACTTTTCCACGGAGCAGATCGAGACGTTCTGGCAGGGCATAACACTGGCGGCGGGTAAAAACTAACTGACCGTCACGTTCCATCGCACGTAGGCGACGGCGCAAGGCTTCGAGGTGCTCTTCTTCCTGCAGGTTCATCTCTTGTGCCAGCTCTTCACGGCTGGCGGGTTTTTCTCGTTTTTCTAACAGAGCCAGAATAAATTCACGGCTTGGAATAGGGTTTTCGTACTTTTCAGCTTCTCTGTCCAGAAAAGGATCTTTTGACATTAGGGTTCCTCCGATGTCATTTAATATTCATTGCCACCGGCGGTTCGGACAATATAATTTCATATAAAGGTGTATTACCTTCCACTAAATCTGCCAGCGTATAGCCATCCAGCTCCTGTAAAAACAGCTGCACGGCATCATGTAAGGCCTTTTTAAGGCGGCAGGCAGGCGCGATGGAACAGGTCGTGCAATCGACTAACTGTAGTGGCTCCATTTTGCGTACCACTTCACCAATCACGATGTCGCTGGCGCGCATTCCCAGCCGAATACCACCGTTTTTGCCCCGGATGGCCGAGACAAACCCTGCGCGACTAAGCTGATTGATAATTTTGACCATATGATTACGCGATACGCCATACGTATCGGTGACTTCAGAAATATTGGTCAGCCTGCCTTCAGGCAAGGTGGCCATATAGATCAGCGCCCGCAGGCCGTAATCGGTAAAACTTGTTAGCTGCACAGTGACCTCAGTCAATCATCCGGTGGCACGTCTATGCTCGCCCGTCCTGCTTTTTATTTCAATATTGAACTGGCTCTTACGTATCGAGCTACGATGATAAACCAGACTGATGACGGCTGTGTATTTTTTTCAGCCAGTGAAAGGTTTGACAAGCGAAGGGGCATTTAGTGGCATTAAATAACATAAAAAACAAAGGCCGGACAATGTCCGGCCACAGGATGATTAGGCGTTGAAAGGATCGCGCAGAATCATCGTTTCGCTGCGATCGGGACCTGTTGAAATAATATCAATCGGTACACCCGTCACGTCTTCTACACGTTTAATGTAGTTACGCGCGGCCTGAGGCAGGCCTTCCAGCGTTTTGACACCAAAAGTGGTTTCGCTCCAGCCCGGCATGGTTTCATAGATCGGCTCAATGCCTTCCCAGTTTTCCGCTGCCAGCGGCGTGGTGGTCACTTCGCTGCCGTCAGGCATGCGGTAAGCCACACAAATTTTCACTTCTTTCAGACCGTCCAGTACGTCCAGCTTGGTCATACAGAAGCCGGAGAGCGAGTTGATCTGCACGGCACGGCGTACCGCGACCGCATCCAGCCAGCCTGTGCGACGACGGCGGCCAGTTGTGGCACCAAATTCGTTACCCTGCTTGCAAAGGAACTCACCGGTTTCATCGAATAACTCGGTCGGGAACGGACCTGCCCCCACACGCGTTGAATACGCTTTAACGATACCCAGCACGTAATCCACATAGCGTGGACCAATACCTGAGCCGGTCGCAACGCCACCTGCAGTGGTATTAGAGGACGTGACATAGGGATAAGTACCGTGGTCAATATCCAGCAGTGTCCCTTGCGCGCCTTCGAACATAATCAGATCGCCACGCTTGCGCGCCACGTCCAGCAGTTCAGAAACGTCAACAACCATACCGGTGAGAATGTCGGCAACCGCCATCACATCACTCAACACTTTGTCGTAGTCAACGGCTTCTTCTTTGTAGTAATGCACCAGCTGGAAGTTATAGAGATCCATGACTTCTTTCAGCTTGGCGGCGAAGGTTTCTTTATTAAACAGGTCGCTGACGCGCAGTGCACGACGGGCAACTTTATCTTCATAAGCCGGCCCAATACCGCGGCCTGTTGTACCAATGGCTTTCGCACCGCGCGCTTTTTCACGCGCCATATCCATGGCCACATGGTATTGCAGGATTAACGGACAGGCTTCAGAAATCAGCAGACGTTCGCGTACCGGAATCCCACGCGCTTCCAGGCCTTTCATCTCTTTCATCAGAGCTTCAGGTGAAAGTACCACACCGTTACCAATAATGCTGGTCACGTTGTCGCGCAGAATGCCAGAAGGGATTAAGTGGAGTACGGTTTTTTCACCGTTGATGACAAGTGTATGGCCCGCATTGTGGCCGCCTTGATAACGCACAACGTAATTAGCGCGCTCAGTCAGAAGGTCTACAATCTTACCTTTACCTTCGTCACCCCATTGGGTGCCCAGTACGACGACGTTCTTACCCATTTCTCAAAATCACCGATTGCTTAAAAAAGGATTCTACCATCTGATTTTGCGGTTTTCAGCACTTTTAGCATACGATTGCGCGCTTTTTTGCCTGGGTTTTGATCACTACAACATCCAGGGGTAAAAACAAGGCTGAGATACCATTCAGACGGCGATACTGACCCATTACAGCTCGCCATGCAGCCGCAACATACAATAGATCACCATACCTGCCACCACTAAGCCACCGCCAAACCGATGTAACAGGCGATCGGGTAGCTGCGTCATGCTCAAAATCACCCGTCGCCACAGCCGTGGCATAAACATCGGCCCCAAGCCCTCAAGCACCAGCACTAACGCCAGTGCCATCCAGATATTCACGTTCATACTGCATCCAAAAAAAAGGCCGACAACATTGTCGGCCTGTTAGTTATATCAGTTCTTAACGCGTGGCGTTAGAAGGTGCCTTCATGTAGCGGAAGAAGTCGCTATCCGGGCTCAGTACCATCACGTCCTGATTGTCATTGAAGCTGTTTTCATACGCGCGCAGGCTGCGGATAAACGCATAGAAATCCGGGTCCTGACTGAATGCGTTGGCAAACAGCTTCGCAGCTTCTGCATCACCATCACCGCGGGTAATCAATGCCTCACGCTGTGCTTCTGCAAGCGTACGGGTAACCTGGTAATCGGCCTGAGCACGCAGTTTTTCGGCCTCTTCCTGACCCTGCGAACGCTGGCTTCGTGCAACGGCTTCACGTTCTGCACGCATACGGTTAAAGATCGCATCTGACACTTCTGTTGGCAGATTGATCTGTTTAATCCGTACATCAACCACCTGAATGCCTAGCGCCGCCATACTGTTTGGATTTGGCGCAGGCTCACTGCTGTTGGTTTCACGCTCGACACGCGCGGCCGCACTGGCGATAGCATTATCCGCTGCAGGCGTGGCCACTTCATCGTCGCCCCCCGCCGTGCCGGTATTCAACGCATCACGGACATCGGTGGTTAAACGCCCACGGGAATCGGTCACGATATCTTTGACATCAAGACGTCCCATCTCTGAACGTAAACGGTCACTGAATTTGCGTTTCAGCAGCACTTCGGCCTGAGAAACATCACCACCGCCGGTCGCCAGGTAGTAACGACTGAAATCGCTGATGCGCCACTTAATGTAAGAGTCCACGATCAGGTCTTTCTTCTCTTTGGTCACAAAGCGATCGGCCTGGTTGTCCATGGTCTGGATACGCGCATCAAGCGTTTTCACCGTTTCGATAAACGGAATCTTGAAATGCAGACCCGGCGCAAACACCTGCGGTTTGTTTTCGCCGTCGCGCAACACTTTACCAAAGCGCAGAACAATGCCTCGCTCACCTTCCTGTACCACGAACAGCGACGCATAAAGTGCCACCAACGCGATAATGATTAGTACAATTACTGGCTTACGCATTGATTACTCTCTCCCTTCGCGCTGGGTATCGTTGCGCTGAGCATTAACCCGACGCTGATCCATGATGCTGTCTGGACTGTATGACGAGGTGTCACTGCGGCTGGCACTGCGATCACCAAGCGATGGCAATGTTGAGCTGCTTTTCTGTCCACTTTTCGCGGATGAAGACTGACCGCCACGCATCAGTTGATCAAGAGGCAGGACCATGAGGTTATTACCGCGGTCGCTTACCAGCACTTTCCGTGTATGGCTCAGTACGCGCTCCATGGTCTCAATGTACAGGCGCTCTTTAGTGATTTCTGGCGCAGCTTTGTATTCAGGTAAAATCTTGGCAAAACGCGCCACTTCACCCTGGGCTTCCAGAACCGTCCGCTCTTTATAAGCGCGCGCTTCTTCCAGAACACGTTGTGCCCGACCGTTCGCACGCGGCTGAACTTCGTTGGCATAGGCTTCGGCTTCACGTACGTATTGCTCACGGTTTTCACGTGCGGCAATCGCATCGTCAAAGGCAGACTTCACTTCTTCCGGTGGACGTGCCGCCTGGAAGTTGACGTCAAGCACCGTGATGCCCATATCGTACGGACGAATGGTTTCGTCGATTTCACGTTGCGTTTCGCTACGCACGACCGTACGACCTTCAGTCAAAATACGATCCATGGTTGAACGGCCAATCACGCCGCGCAGGGCGCTGTCGGTGGCCTGACGCAGGCTGTCATCAGCACTGGTCACAGCAAACAGATAGCGTTCAGGATCGGTTACGCGATACTGCACGTTCATTTCAACGCGCACGACATTTTCATCCGAGGTCAGCATCACGCCAGACGCGGCCAGTTCGCGAACGGCCTCGACGTTGACGGCACGAACCTGATCGATAAAGGTCGGTTTCCAGTTCAGGCCGGGCTCGACCAGGTGGCTGAACTTACCAAAGCGAGTAACGACGCCGCGCTCCGCTTCTTTAATGGTGTAAAATCCGCTCGCGGCCCAGATGACGATGGCCGCCACGGCGACGATGCCAAAAATTTTGCCGCTACCGCCGGCACTGCGCTGACCGTTATCACCTTTTTTGCCACCACCGAATCCGCCGAGCTTTTTGCTCAGTTTACGGAAGATATCATCCAGATCAGGAGGCCCAGATTCCTTACCTCCCTTATTCCCCCCAGAGTTGCCGCCTTGATTATTGCTGCTTCCCCACGGGTCGCGGTCCTGTCCGTTATTTCCGGGCTGATTCCACGCCATGTCATTACTCCATTTATAGTTTTAGCGGCTTACCCGTTGTATTTGATATTGTCACAGCGCGGGTTGTGCTCCTTGCCTGACCGTAAGCAAAATCGCAGTCAGAGATGAATCAACCCACACCGCACGACAACATAAAATCCTCAGAGTAAGTTCGATTTGGCAATATCAAACAATATAACTGGTCAGCGACGGCTCCTGCTTGCATAAGCGGCGCCAGTCAATAATCGGCATTCGCACATGCAAACCTACACTGCCGTCTTCTTCGTTCCACTCTTTTTCAATCGCCTGCAACTGATAGAAGCGGCTGCGTAAGCGACCCGCATCCGGTGGCAGACGTAAATCATACTGCGCAATCTCACCTGACAGTCGCTCGGAAAGCGCCTGCCATAATAAGGGAATACCGACACCGGACTGCGCGGACAGCCACACGCGAACCGGCATATTGTCTTCATCACGGTCAATGCGTGGCTCGAAACCGTCCAGCACATCGATCTTATTCATGATCAATAGCGTGGGGATTTCATCAGCTTCGATTTCTTCCAGCACCTCATTAACCGCATCGATATTTTCGTTAACCCGCACATCGGCAGCATCGATGACGTGCATCAGCAGTGTGGCCTGACGCGTCTCTTGCAGAGTGGCTTTAAAGGCGGCAACCAGGTCGTGCGGAAGATGGCGAATAAAACCGACGGTATCTGCCAACACCACTTCGCCCACATCGGCAACGTTCAGCCGACGTAGCGTCGGGTCCAGCGTTGCAAAGAGTTGATCCGCGGCATAGACATTGGCAGACGTGATGGCATTGAAGAGGGTAGATTTACCGGCGTTGGTGTAGCCCACCAGTGAAACGGTCGGCACATCGGCTTTGGCACGCGCCTGTCGTCCCTGCTCGCGCTGTTTCTCAACACGTTCAAGACGCGACAAAATTTGGCTAATGCGCCCACGCAGCAAACGGCGGTCAGTTTCTAACTGGGTTTCACCCGGGCCACGCAGGCCGATACCGCCCTTCTGGCGTTCAAGGTGAGTCCAGCCACGTACCAGACGTGTTGCAAGGTGACGCAACTGCGCCAGCTCAACCTGCAATTTACCTTCATGGGTACGCGCGCGCTGGGCAAAGATATCAAGAATAAGGCCAGTGCGGTCGATAACACGGCACTCGCACAGGCGCTCAAGATTACGTTCCTGAGCGGGCGTTAAGGCATGATCGAAAAGGACGACCGATGCTCCACTTGTTTTTACCGCATCGGCAATTTCAACGGCCTTTCCTTCACCGACAAAATACTTGGGATGTGGCGCTTTACGACTGCCGGTAATAACCTGCAGTGCTTCAACGCCAGCAGAAGACACCAGGGTTTCGAATTCCTGTAAATCTTCCAGCTCTTTGTCTTGGGAGAACCAGATGTGTACCAGTACGGCCTGCTCACCGGCATCATAACGGTCAAACAAGCTATAACCTCGCTTATATAAAAAGACCAGGACGGAAAGCATGACGCTTTCCGATCCTGGTGAAACGGTGCCGCTTTACTCTGCGTTATCACCGTCTTGTTGTGGCTGCGACTGAGCAGAAGTGCTGCTGCCGCCATGATGGTAATTATTGCTGCTGCCACCGCCAGGATTATTGCTATGGTGAGAAACCGGGCGTGAAGGCACAACGGTAGAAATGGCATGTTTATAAACCATCTGACTTACCGTGTTTTTCAACAAAATTACGAACTGATCAAAGGATTCAATCTGACCTTGCAGCTTAATACCGTTGACCAAATAAATCGAAACCGGAACACGTTCACGACGCAGTGCGTTCAGAAACGGGTCTTGTAATGATTGCCCCTTAGCCATTCTATCTTTTCCTTATATGCTTGTTGTTTGTTGCTTGTAGAACACAGTGGTTCTGAAAAAAACTGCGTAAAAATTTGCGCACGTAACTTGCCAATTGTACACAATCACCCATGCTTCGCACTAACAACCTTCAGTACTGTATCACGCGCTAAGTGAGGTTCATCACTGTCTAGCCAGTGAATATTCTCCCAACCACGTAACCAGGTCATCTGGCGTTTAGCGAGTTGCCGGGTTGCGCAAACTCCCCGATAAACCATTTCGTCGTAATCGATCTCGCCAGCTAAATAAGACCACATCTGGCGATAGCCAACACAACGAATGGAAGGCATATCCGTATGCAAATCACCTCGTGCAAACAGGGCCCGAGACTCCGCTTCAAATCCTGACGCCAACATCTGCTCAAAACGCAATGCGATGCGCTGATGCAACAGCTCGCGGCTCGCGGGGGCGATAGCAAACTGATGGACATCGTAGGGTAACGCTTCACCAGAAATTTTTGTCAGTTCCGTTAAAGTTTTACCCGAAATAAAAAAAACTTCCAGTGCTCGCGAAAGTCTCTGCGGATCATTCGGATGAATACGACTGCCTGCGACCGGATCAATTTCGCAAAGTTGACGATGTAAAGCTTCCCAGCCTCTTTCATTCGCCATTTGCTCTATTTTTTGACGAACCTCCGGATCGGCCGAGGGCAGCGGCGACAATCCTTCAAGTAACGCCTTGAAGTAGAGCATAGTTCCACCAACAAGCAACGGAATTCGTCCATGCTGAACGATATCCGCCATTTCTGCTAACGCATCACGTCGAAACTCTGCCGCCGAATAGGCTTCAGCCGGATCGCGAATGTCCAGCAAACGATGAGGCGCCTGTGCCAGCTCTTCAGCAGAAGGTTTTGCCGTACCGACATCCATCTGACGATAAATCAAAGCCGAATCAACGCTGATAAGCTCTACAGGCAACTGTTTGCGCAGTTCAATCGCAAGTGCGGTTTTACCTGACGCTGTAGGCCCCATCAAAAATATTGCCTTAGGCCGGCCAGCCTGGTTCAGTTCACTCATGCTTCAACGCGTTTACCGCGCTCTCAATCTCGATGGCTTGTACTAAGCCAGAAGGTGGCGATTTAAGTAACTGCGGACAAAGCCTTTCAAGCTCAGCCAACAGGGTAATCGCCTGGGAGTGATTCCAGTTTTGAGGCTCTGCATCTTCACGTCGCGCCAGCCACTGGGCCAGTTGCGTAGCAGAGTTCTCTTGCTGCCGGGCGAGATAGCCTAACAGTTCAGGAATCAAGATTTGTAAATTTTGTGTTCGTAACGGTAAAGGCACCGCCCGCAAAATAATGTGGTCACCCTCAGGGTGTAAATCAATGCCCATCTGATTAAGCAGGCTCAGATTTTCCTGGGCTGCTTTGCGTTCGGCAGGGGCGATTTTTAAGCGCACCGGAATCAACAGCGGCTGTGATTTCAGCCCACTTTCACGGGGTTCTAGCTGTGCCTGCTTTAACCAGCGGGTCGCCACAGGCAGCGCCATCAGCAGTAAACCCTGGCCCTGTTCAAGCAGGGCATATTGCCCGTCAAGCACGGTCAACACACGGCCAAAGCTGTGGGAATGTGCCGCTAAAGGCGGTGCGGCACTGACCGGCGCGCGTGCCGCAGGCTCTGCACTTTTTGCTGCAGGTGCACTGGCAGGCGTTTTCAACAGTTGCTGGTAAACCCGGCCTTCGCGCTGACTGTATCCCGGCTCTTTGCTTTGCCAGGCGGGAGCTGCCGATGCCGCTGGCCCGGCGGCCTTCGCCGTGACAGCCGGCTGGCTAAAATGGTTGCCGCCCGCCGCCTGACGGTTTTCTTGCTGCCAGCGCGGAGCCGGTTCTTCCGCCTGCAACGTCGGCAGGACGGGCGAGGCACTTTCCTGCAACACACTCATCACGCCCTGATAGATGAAGTCGTGCACCAGACGCGACTGATGAAAGCGCACTTCGTGTTTTGCCGGATGCACATTCACATCCACCTGATGAGGATCTATCTCTAAATACAACACGTAGGCAGGTTGTTGGTCATCCTGCAGCTGGCTCTGAAACGCCTGGCGAATGGCATGATTAATCAGCTTGTCACGCATCATGCGACCATTCACATAACAGTACTGTATATCGCTCACCTGACGCGACCCGGCCGGATCGGCAACCCAGCCGCGTAACGCCAGATCATCATGCTGCCACTCAATGCGAAGTGCATGCTGCATAAATGTCGTGCCGCAAATCGCCCCCAGCCGACGCTCACGTTGCCCTTCATCGTTGACAGCCCGGTACTGACGCATCAGTTTGCCGTTATGGCTCAATGAGATAGCAACATCAAAGCGCGCCAGCGCGATGCGTCGGATCACTTCATCAATATGACCAAATTCGGTTTTTTCAGTGCGCATAAATTTGCGACGAGCCGGCGTGTTGTAAAACAGGTCGAGCACTTCCAGCGTAGAGCCACAAGGATGGGCGGCGGGTTTAACGGTAACCGCCATATCACGCCCTTCGGCGTAGGCCTGCCAGGCTTCGGTTTGTTCGGCCGTGCGCGATGTCAGGGTCAGGCGAGAAACCGAACTGATACTGGCTAAGGCTTCACCGCGAAAGCCCAGACTCATGATGGCTTCAAGATCGTCCAGCGAAGCAATTTTACTGGTGGCATGGCGAGCCAGCGCCATGGCCAGTTCGTTCTTTGCAATCCCACAGCCGTTATCGCGGATACGAATCAGTTTTGCGCCGCCCTTCTCAATATCCACATCAATGCGCGTTGCACCTGCATCAAGGCTGTTTTCCACCAGCTCTTTGACAACCGAGGCGGGACGCTCAACCACTTCTCCGGCGGCAATCTGGTTAGCAAGTTGCGGCGGCAAAATTTGTATTGGCATGCTGGATATCCTTGTGGCTGGCAACCCGGCGCAGAGGCCGGGCTAACAATCAGGATGCAGGGATTTTCAGATTCTGACCCAACATCACGTTGGTGGATTTCAGGTTATTCGCCTGGAGAATCGATTTTGGGCTGACGCCATAATGGGCGGCGATACTGCTCAGCGAGTCACCGCGCACCACTTTATGTCGCACCGGACGGCGCGCCACTGGCGAAGCGGGCGCAGTGCGGCTTGCCACGGCACTGGCAGGCACTTTCAACCGCTGACCGACCCAGACCACATCCCGCTTCAGGGTATTCATTTGCCGCAAGGTGGCCATGCTGACGCCATATTTCGCTGCAATCCCTGAGAGCGTTTCGCCGCGCGTCACGGTATGACGCTGAATAGCCCCCGTATACTGCGTCTCGCCGGTCGCCGGATTACTGGCTACGCTGACCGCTGGCGGCGTATCCAGCGGCCGGTTTTCCTCCTTTGGGACCGATTGTAGCGGGTGCGCCAGGAAATAAGCGCGCAGTCCTTTATATATCGACTGCGCAATCTTATCCTGGTGTGCGCTACTGCCGAGCAGTCGCTCCTCCGAGGCATTACTGATAAAACCGGTTTCCACCAGAAGCGAAGGAATATCCGGCGAACGTAGCACGCCAAGGCTGGCATGCTCAGGTAAACGCTTGTGTAAGGACGTCACGCCACGCAGTTGCTGTATGACCTTTGTGGCGATGTCGTAGCCGACGCGCTGCGAGTGACCAAACTGCAAATCCAGTACGGCCTGGCTCAGGTAAGGATCGGCCTGGCTGTTCGCCAGCAAATCACCGGCTCCACCTAAGAGCTCAGACTGTTTCTCTTTCTGTTCCAGCCAGTTGGCCATTTCACTGTTGGCACGACGGTTGGATAATACCCAGACCGAGGCTCCCGTTGCTGCATGACTCGGTGCCGCATCGGCGTGAATCGACACCAGTACGTTAGCATTTGCTTTACGCGCAACATCCGAGCGGCCCATCACGGAGATAAAGTAGTCGCCATCACGGGTTAAAACGCCTTTAAACATCGGGTCGTCGTTTAACAGCACTTTCAGTTTGCGCGCGATGGCGATGGTGACGTTTTTCTCTTTAAGCCCATGCTGGCCTATCGCCCCAGGGTCCTGACCGCCGTGACCGGCATCAATCGCCACGATCACCGTATCATCCCGGTTGGCCACACCACCCGGACGGGCGGTGCTGTTAGTGTTGGTTACCGTGGTCACCGGATTAGCGTTAAATGGATTGCTGGCGGCGGTTTCCCGCGCACGCGATGGCTGTGCTTCCGTCGTGACTACAGGCGCACTGCGTGTGACGGCAGGACGTTTGCCCTGAATGGTGAAAACCACGCTGTAGTTATTACCATTACGTTGCGTGACGGCACGGGTTTTTCCCGACTGAGTCAGCTCAAAGACCAACCGTATGCTTTGTTTATCTTTCGGGGTACTGGTACGAATGCGCTTAACGATGTTATCGCCACTAAACGTCAGCGGTAAGCCTTTAATGACACCGCTTTGGCGAATATCCAGCACCACGCGATCGGGATTGTGCAACGGAAAATAGGCGTAAATCGGCTGACCGGAAAAACTCAGCGTCACCGTGGCCTGATTTCCACCGTTTGATACCTGAATATCAGACAGATTCGCCGCAAACAGAGGCCTGGCGATAAGTAGCAATCCTGCCAGTACAAGCATTTTCATCCATGACATCATGCCTGCGCCCTGCCTTGTTCAATCTGTTCAACCCAGCGCTGCCCCGGCGCGGAATGCGCTACCAGCTCGGCTTCACGTGCCTCATTGACGTAACGCAGCGTCAGCGCGACATCCGGCGGTGGCAAAATGCCTGCGCCCTGCTGAGGCCATTCGACCAGACAAATAGCATCATTCGTGAAGTAGTCACGAATGCCCATGAATTCCAGCTCTTCTGGATCGGCAAGGCGATAGAGATCGAAATGATAGACGGAACGCCCCTCCAGAGCATAAGGCTCAACCAGGGTATAGGTCGGGCTTTTCACATTGCCCGCGTGACCGGATGCCTGCAAGAAACCGCGGCTGAATGTGGTCTTCCCCGCGCCGAGGTCGCCATAAAGATAGATCACCGCCGCATTGCCGCAGGCATGCGCCAGTTGAGCACCCAGTTCGAGTGTTGCCGCCTCATTGGGCAAAGGTATAACACAGCTCTTCATGCTTCTTGATTCATCTCTGGATTAACAAACTGCCACAGCAGATCAAATAAGTCTGATGCCAGCATGCCGCGCGTGCCCCGCTGCTCAGCCAACCTATCAGCGGCAGCACCGTGAACAACGCAACCTGCACAGGCAGCATCAAACAGCGCCAATTTTTGTCCCATTAACGAGGCAATAATACCGGTGAGCACATCACCCATACCACCCGATGCCATCCCGGCATTACCCACATCGGCAAAAGCCATTTGCCCGCTTTCACTGGCGATAATCGTGCCCGCACCTTTTAAGACAGCCACACCACCATAGCGTTTCGCCAGATCCCGAGCAGCTTGTAAGCGGTCACTTTCAATTTCGCTGGTTTTGACACCCAGTAAGCGAGCAGCCTCACCAGGATGCGGCGTTATAATGCGATTCTGACGTTTCTCCGCGCTTATTGCCAGCAAGTTAAGTGCATCTGCATCCCAAAGCATGGGCTTTTCAGTGCTTTTAACCTTTTCGAGTGCCTTTTTGCCCCATTCCCGCTGTCCCAGCCCCGGACCAATTGCGATAACGTCAGCCCACGCGAATGCTTCATCCAGTCGCGCCTCGGTTAACGCATCCACCATGATCTCAGGGCGCGCAGTCAGGATGGGGAGAATATTATCTTTGTGAGTAAGTACTCGCACCAATCCACTTCCCGTGCGCAGTGCGGCTTCTGCCGACATCCGAATAGCACCTGCCGTCCCGCTGTCGCCGCCAATCAACAGCAAACGGCCCTGATCGCCTTTATGGGATGTCGCCTTACGCGGTGTCAGCCAGTGAGACAGGAAACGCGCATCGTAGCGGGCCATGGGCGGCTGCTGTGCCGCCAGAAAACCCTGTAATCCCAGGTCGGCAAGGTAAAGCGATCCAATACAGTCACGGGCTTTGCCGGTAAGTTGCCCGGGTTTCAGCGCAATAACACTTAACGTGTGCGTGGCATTCATGACGCTTCCCGGCGTATTTCCCGTTGCTGCAGACAGGCCGGAAGGAATGTCCACCGCCATCACCGGCGCGGCATGCACGTTTGCCTGGTCTATCAGCGTGGAAAAAGGGTCGCCGGGCGCACGGCTGATTCCCGTCCCCAGTAACGCATCGACGATAATATCGACCTTTTCGGGCCAGACCGCATGAGGCGCATGGATCTCACCGCCCGCTTCAAGCCAGCTGCTTCTGGCGGTTTCTGCTTCTTCGGGTAAGGGTTTGCTGCCTTCGCAGGCCAGCAGCGTTACCTGTTTGCCTGCGGCCTGTGCCAGCCTCGCAACGACGTAACCGTCGCCCCCGTTATTGCCGGGTCCACACAAAACCAGCCAGTGCTCTGCATCCGGCCAGTGCGCACGAATATGCTCATAGACCGCCTGGCCCGCACGTAACATCAGTTCATACAGGGTGATGCCGAGCGCATCTGCCCCCTCACGCTCAAGTTGCGCCAGTGCCTGCGTAGGCCAGACAGAGTGTGGTAAACTGTCGGCGTTTCTCTTCGAATTCTGGTTAGTCATGTCATACCCTCTCGATCTTGATCAACTCGCTCAACACATTAAACAGTGGGGACGCGATCTGGGCTTTCAGCAGGTCGGCATCGCCGACACCGATCTCAGCGCTGAAGAGCCGCGCCTGCAGGCCTGGCTGGACAAGCAGTACCATGGCGAGATGGAATGGATGGCACGCCACGGAATGATGCGTGCCCGTCCGCATGAACTGTTACCCGGTACGCTTCGGGTTATCAGCGTTCGCATGAACTATCTGCCTGCCAAAGCCGCTTTCGCCAGCACACTGAAAAATCCCCAGTTAGGTTATGTCAGCCGCTATGCGCTGGGCCGTGATTACCACAAAGTATTGCGCAATCGACTGAAAAAGCTTGGAGAAATGATTCAGGCCCACTGCGGTGAAAGCCATTTTCGGCCGTTTGTTGATTCTGCCCCCCTGCTTGAACGCCCTCTGGCGGTGAAGGCGGGATTAGGCTGGACTGGCAAGCACTCGCTCATTCTGAACCGGGAAGCGGGCTCATGGTTTTTCCTAGGTGAACTGCTGATTGACCTGCCCCTTCCCGTCGACACACCTCAGGAAGAACAGTGTGGACGCTGCGTGGCCTGCATGACCATTTGCCCGACAGGGGCCATTGTCGCGCCCTATACGGTGGACGCCCGACGCTGCATCTCCTATCTGACGATTGAACTTGAAGGTGCCATCCCCGAAGCGTTGCGACCACTAATGGGGAACCGGATTTATGGTTGTGATGACTGCCAGCTCATCTGTCCCTGGAACCGTTATGGACAGTTGACAGATGAAGAGGATTTTTCACCTCGTGCAGCACTACATGCACCAGAGCTAACGGCGCTGTTTCAGTGGGATGAAGCCAAATTCCTGCGGATTACTGAAGGCTCTCCCATCCGCCGTATCGGCTATCAGCGCTGGTCACGCAATATTGCGGTGGCGCTGGGCAATGCGCCCTGGAGCACTGAGATCCTCACCGTACTTGAACAGCGACGAGGTGAAAGTGATTTGCTGGATGAGCATATTCAATGGGCTATTACTCAACAACAGGTTAAGCGGAAACGCGATGAGATTGACGTTCAACCCGCGCAGCAGAAAAGGCTGGTCAGGGCTGTTGAGAAGGGATTACCCCGTGATGCTTGATTGCGCAACGTTCGCAAGCTATAGATTTCCACATCCTGTGAATAAAAATAAAAACACCTTGTCATTCAATCGTAATAACACAAGTGACAGAATCAAATAACATAATGAAATATTATTAATTCTTTATATATCATACATTTAAATAAAATTTGTGTTATTTTGCAAATAAGGCTAGCGTCTGGCTTAATCCATAAAGCTGTGGATAACTCTGTTTAAAAAAGTTTTACGGAATGGCAAAAGTGGCGTGGACAGTAACCTGCCTGCTGTGGATAACTCTGATTGTCGTGCTGAAGATCTTCATTCAGCCTGTAACACTGAGACGAAGTAAGTGACAAAAAACTGGAGCGGGAAACGAGACTCGAACTCGCGACCCCGACCTTGGCAAGGTCGTGCTCTACCAACTGAGCTATTCCCGCA
>NZ_JALNPN010000020.1:86435-104051 GCF_024520835.1 Pantoea sp. Fr+CA_20 | reverse complement strand
CGCTTACCGCTCATGGGCACCTCTCTTTAAGCCATCTTAAATGACTCTGAGATGTCTGTTAAATCCGTGGCGATTCAAAAAGCCGACCTCGCCAAAGCCCAACATGAATTCAGCAGACGAAGTAAACTGCCGCGCAATACGATTTCTGGCGAAGATCTGGATGTGGCTCGCCTGAATGCGGATGCGGCGCTGGCCAGCGTGAAAGCCGCGCAGGCACAGCGGGATCAGGCGCAGTGGAATGTGCAGCAAACCATCGTTACTGCCCCCACTGACGGTTGGATAAGTAATCTGACCCTGCGACCCGGCAACTACGCCAGCACGGGCACGCCGCTCTTTGCCCTTGTCGACAGCCATTCTTATTATGTCGTGGGCTATTTTGAAGAGACCAAGTTGCGCCATATTCATCCCGGCGCCGCTGCCCAGGTGGTCCTGTACAGCAGTGGTATGCAGTTGCCCGGCCAGGTCGAAAGCGTGGGACGGGCTATTTACGATCAAAGCCTGGAGGCGGATAACGGTTTACTGCCGGATATTAAACCTAACGTGCCCTGGGTGCGCCTGGCGCAGCGTGTCCCTGTTCGCATTCGCCTCACCGCACTTCCCGATCACGCGCGTTTAATCGCTGGCACGACCTGCACGATTACGATACAGCCATGAATCTCAATGGACTGGCCTGGGGAAACCTGCCCTGGGTGAAGGCGGATCGCAATCAATGGCGCTATGCCCTTCGTAATGCCAGTGCGATGTGTCTTGCCCTGAGCATTGCCTATGGCCTGAATCTGGATGAGCCTTACTGGGCCATGACCTCGGCAGCCGTTGTCAGCTTTCCGACCATCGGCGGTGTGATCAGTAAAAGTCTGGGTCGCATAGTGGGCAGTGTGTTGGGTGCGACGGCTGCCCTGTTGATTGCGGGCCATACGTTGAATGAGCCCTGGCTGTTCGCCTTTTATATTGCCGGCTGGCTGGCGCTGTGCACCTGGGTGGCAAACCACTACCAGAACAACGTGGCGTACGGTTTTTCGCTGGCAGGTTATACCGCGGCGATTATTGCCTTCAGCTGCGTCAATCTCACCGATATCGCCAGCCTGTGGGACATCGCGCAGGCTCGGGTGTGCGAAGTGATTTCCGGGCTGCTGTGCGCGGGCTTTATGATGATGCTCTTGCCCAGCACTTCTGACGGCGATGCGTTAATCAACGCGCTAAAACAGATGCACACTCGCCTGTTGGAGCACGCCACGCTGCTGCTGCAGGACACCCGCAATGACGGAATACGCACGGCGCATGAAGCGGTGATTGGGCAGATCCTCACCATGAATTTATTACGCATTCAGGCATTCTGGAGTCATTACCGCTTTCGCCGGCAAAATAACGTGCTGAATTACATCCTGCATCAACAGTTACGGTTGACCAGCGTACTGTCCAGCCTGCGTCGTATGCTGCTGAACTGGCCCGACGCGCCTGAGACCCTGTTTGTGGCGTTAGAGAGCCTCACACGTGAGCTGGCGAAACCAGACTGTAATAAGTACCGCCTGGCAGCACTGCTCCGCACCATTACGCCAGCCGGTGACGGCGACTATCGGCAGCGCGCTTTTTGTCAGCGGCTGCGCTATTTCTGCTGGATGTATCTCAACGTATTACGCTGGATACGGTTGCTGGAGCACGCCGATGGGGAGAGGCGCTTTCAGCCACCCGCCGTGTCGGCGCTCGCCAGTGAAAGCGACAGTGCGGAAGCGGGCTGGAGTGCACTGCGCACCTTTACTGTGGTGGTTGCGGGCTGCGCATTCTGGATGACGACGCAATGGTCCTCTGGCGCGTCGGCATTGACCTTTACGGCAATTGCCTGTGTGCTTTACGCCTCGGCGCCCTCGCCCACGGGCAGCATCACATTATTACTGAAAACGCTGCTGTGGCTGTTTGCGTTTAGCTTTGTTTTTAAATTCGGTCTTATGGTGCAGTTTGATCAGCTGTGGCAACTGCTGGCGATCTTATTTCCGCTGCTGTTGACTCTGCAACTGTTTCGGGTGCAACAGAAACAGCGGGCCGCCATGTGGGGCCAGTTTATTGTTTTCCTGGGATCATTTCTGGCCGTCACCAACCCACCCGACTGGGATTACCAAACGTTTTTTGACGGTAATATCGCCAAAGTGTGTGGCGTGCTGCTGGCCTGGCTGGCGTTTCAGATACTTCGGCCCAGTTCAGACAGCCGCCGTAGCCGACGCCATATTCAGTCTTTACGTATGGCGTTTCTGGATCAGCTTCGTCCCCGACCTCACCTGAGCGAAAACCGCTTCGAGTCACTGATCTATCATAAGATTGGTCAACTCAGCAGCAGTCGGGATGAAACGGCGCGCGTCTGGTTACTGCGCTGGGGCGTGGTCCTGCTCAACTGTTCACATCTCGTCTGGCAGCTGCGCGACTGGCAAACCGGGTCATCGAGACTGAATGCCTGCCGTGTGCGCGCGATGCAGGATCTGCAGCACGTGATGAGCCTTCGCGGTGTGCAGCACCGGCAACTGGATGCGGCGCTGGACGCGCTACAGACGATGATCGAGGAAACTCTGCGGGAAAATACCCGCGAAGCCGGCACGCTTGCGGGATTGCTGTGGCGATTACGCTGTTCGCTGGATCAGCTGAAGCAGGCGATTCCCGACTGATTACTGGCAATACTGCTGATGCTGCCGGTTAAAATCATCCTGCAGCTGCTGCACGGTTTTTTGTCCTTCAAACCGGGTTTTATCCGCCTCTGATACGGGCTCAATAACCAGTGCTTTTTCGTCAGGAGAGAAAATAAAGCGCCGCGAAATAAAGGTGCCGGTAAAGCTTTTCCCGGTGATCCCCCCACAAATCATCACCGCATTATGATGATAGATAGTGGTATCCGTGAAATTGGTCTCAGTGGCGCTACGCAGAACATTCTGGCAATGCGCTTCTTGAAGTTTTTGCATCACATCCCGACTCAACCGCTCACGCCCTCTCGCGATGTGTTCACACCGAATGCGCGCAGGGTTGGTATCAATGGTGCGCTGAAGTTCACGTCCGGTTTCGGTGACCAACTGCGTATCATTCGGTTTATCGCATCCTGCCAGCAGCAAGCACAGTAACCATGCGCCCTTCCATTTCATCTGTCCTGCTCCTCAGGTTGTCAGGCTTTATGACGGGAATCAGTATCATAGGGGGGAATAAGGCGATGATGCTACAACAAATGTTCAACAAGCGAAAAGCCTTACTGGCGGCCACCTGCGCCGCCAGACTGGCCCGTCAGATAACGCCGCAGGCAAACCGGGCACCGCCGCCGCCAAGCGGTTTCGGATGATCTGCATGATTATCGCCACCGACATGGATCATCAGCGCTTTGCCTTTCACCTCACTGAGGGTTTTGATGCGTGGTGCCAGCACGGGGTAGCTTGCCTTGCCCTGCTCATCGACATAGAGAGCAGGCAGATCGCCCAAATGCCCTTCACCGTAAGGCCCGAGGTGTTTACCGGTATTTTCCGGGTCCAGATGGCCCCCCGCAGCCCCTGCGGCTACCGTTTTCCCCTCTGACTCACCGGGTTCACAGCTGCCTTTGGCATGAACATGGAAGCCGTGAATGCCCGGTTTAAGCCCTGTCAGCATGGGCGTAAACGTTAAACCATACTTCGTTTCTTCGATCTTCACCGTCCCCACGGATTTGCCGATCCCCTGCGGCGACACGTCATGAATCGTCACCTCTTCACTCGCGGCCTGGGCGACGCCGCAGGTTAACAGTGTTAATAACGCGATGGCTTTACCTTTCATTGTGGCTCCTTTCTGCTTTGGGTTTCAGCTTAAGCCTGGCCCCGTCCTGCAAAGATTGCCGCAAATTGACGAATGTTTACGCTCAGGGTACGTCATAGCCCAGGGCAGCTTTACGGATGCGGAACCACTGCTGGCGACTGAGCGACAGATCGGCGGCACCTGCCGCTTCGGTGACGCGGTGTGCTTTGCCCGATCCAATAATAGGTAAAGGTTTGCTCGGTAAGCGCATAACCCACGCATACACCACCTGTTCCAGGCTGGATGCGCCTGTCTCCTCGCGGATTTGCGCCAGTTCGTCGCGCAAAGGCTGGAAATGGGGATCGCTAAACAGGCGGCCGCCGCCCAGACATGACCAGGCCATCGGGCGCAGGCGATGCTGCTGGCAGTGGTCCAGCGATCCATCCAGCAGGACGTTTTGCTGAACGGGAGAAATTTCAAGTTGGTTAGTCACCAGGCTAAAGGGCAGCCGCGACTGTAACAGCGCGAACTGTGCAGGCGTAAAATTGGATACACCGAAGTGCAGTACCTTGCCGGCCTGGCGCAGTTGCTGAAATGCCTCAGCGACCTCGTCGGCGTCCATGAGCGGATCGGGGCGATGAATCAGTAACAGATCGATATGGTCGGTGTTGAAATAGCGAAGTGAACGTTCGGCGCTGGCAAGAATGTGCGCGGTGTCCGTCACGTAATGACCAATCTGATGTTCTGGTTTAGCCCGGGTTGCAATGCCGCATTTGGTGACGATTTGCAGCTGATGGCGCAAAGCCGGCGCGCATTTTAACGCTTCGCCAAACGCCGCCTCACAGCGGTAGTCACCATAAATATCGGCATGATCGACCGTGGAAATCCCCAGTGAAAGATGGTGTTCAATAAATCCCACCAGCTGCTGAGGCGTCATGCCCCACTCCATCAGACGCCAATAGCCCATAATGAGCGGTGAAAATTCGGGTCCCTGCGGAGCAATGGCTTGCGGTTGTAACATGGTGTTCTCCCTGTGGCACAAAAAGCGGCTGGTTAGGGAGTATAACGGAAATCACGCAGGGGTCAGAACAAGGTAGGTTGCTGCGGTTCCTGAGGCTCGTCTTTATGCTGTTGCCGCAGCAGGCGCAGGCGGCGCTGGTGGCAGAGACGTAGCACCTCGCGCTTTTGGCTGTCGGTGTAGCGCATCCAGTTAAAACGCTCATCACGGCTGCGCAGGCACCCCACACAGTAGCCGCGTGTATCTGTCTGACAAATACTCCGGCATGGACTGGGCACCGGAAAAAACTCTAGCTGCTCTGCCACGACTGCTCCCACTCAAACGTTAATCCTTCTATTGAAGACAGACTGATGCATTTGTGCAAGAAATAATCACCGCACGCGCCATTTATTCACTTCCCGTCCGTGATGATTTAGCACTCTGTGCCTGCGACGCGATTAAGATTTGCATTAGACCGATTGGTCTACCAGGATAAAGCCCATGAATAAGATGCCACAACGTAATGAGACACGGGAACACTTGCTGGCTACAGGCGAATCGCTTTGCCTGCAGCGCGGGTTTACCGCCATGGGCCTGAACCAGTTGCTGACTCAGGCGGCTATCCCGAAGGGATCGTTTTATTACTATTTCCAGTCTAAAGAAGCCTTTGGCGTCGCCCTGCTGGAGCGCTACTTTATCCGCTACCTGCATGAGGTTGAGCAGCAACTGTCTCACCCCGTGGGTAAGGTCAGTGAACGATTGCTGGGCCATTTCAGGCATGCGCTTGAAGTCTTTGAACAACAGGGGCATATCGTCGGTTGTCTGAGTGTAAAACTGTCAGCCGAAGTGTGTGACCTGTCTGAGCCCATGCGCATGGCCCTGCAGCAAGGTGCCAGTCATGTTATTGCCGCGTATGCGCGTGCGCTCAAACTGGCACAGCAGGATGAAGGATTGCAATTGCCTCATCCACCCGAGCAACTGGCTGAACTGCTCTATGTGTTGTGGCTCGGCGCCAGTTTGCAGAGCAAGCTTTCCCGTAAAGCACAGCCCATGAGGCTTGCATTTATTACCCTCGAACAGTGGCTGAAAAATCCGCTGGTATAAAAAACCACAGTTTGTAGACGACCGGTCTACTTGAAAGGAGTTGTTATGGCGAGTACGCAGTTGTTTCGTCCGTTAAAAGTGGGCGCAATTACCGTTCCTAACCGTGTATTTATGGCACCACTGACGCGCTTACGCAGCATTGAGCCAGGAGATATCCCTACTCCGCTGATGGCTGAATACTACCGTCAACGCGCAGGTGCTGGCTTAATTATTACCGAAGCAACACAGATCTCTTTCCAGGCCAAAGGCTATGCGGGCGCACCAGGCTTGCACACGCAGCAGCAAATTGCCGCGTGGAAAGCCATCAATGAAGGTATCCATCAGGCAGGCGGACACAGTGCCGTGCAGCTGTGGCACACCGGCCGTATTTCGCATAACAGCGTGCAGCCAGAAGGCAAAGCACCGGTTGCGCCTTCGGCGATTCCGGCAGGCACCCGTACCTCACTGCGTGCTGAAGACGGCAGCGTTTATCGTGAAGATACGTCAACCCCGCGCGAACTGAGCATCAGCGAAATTCAGCAGATCGTGGCCGATTTCGGTCAGGCTGCCGCCAATGCCCGCGAAGCGGACTTTGACATGCTGGAGCTGCACTCAGCCCATGGCTATCTGATGCACCAGTTCCTGTCTCCGTCATCTAATCTGCGCACCGATGAATACGGCGGCAGCGTTGAAAAACGCGGACGTTTTGCGCTGGAAGTGGTTGATGCCGCGATTGCCAACTGGTCAGCAGACCGCGTAGGTATCCGCGTCTCCCCTGTCGGCAGCTTCCAGAATCTGGATAACGGCCCGAACGAAGAAGAAGATGCGCTGTGGTATATCGCTGAGCTGGCTAAACGCAACATCGCTTATCTGCACATGTCAGAACCTGACTGGGCAGGTGGTACACCTTACAGCGATGCGTTCCGTCAGAAAGTGCGTGACACCTTCCCTGGCGTGATCATTGGCGCAGGCGCTTATACTGTCGAAAAAGCCGATGACCTTATCAGCCGTGGCTTGATCGATGCCGTTGCCTTTGGTCGTGACTATATTGCGAACCCGGATCTGGCGCAGCGGTTACAAAAAGATGCCCCGCTCAATCCACAACGCCCAGAGTCATTCTACGGCGGCGGCGCAGAAGGCTATACTGATTATCCTGCCCTGTAACATGCAGGCAGCCGTGAGAGGTTCTCACGGCTGCGGTTATTCTTTCGCGGTTATCGTCGCTATACTTAGTAGTTGTGTCATCCGGGAATGACGTTTTTAAAAGAGGAAGCTATGCGTTTACTTCACACCATGCTGCGCGTTGGCGATTTGCAACGCTCCATTGATTTCTACACTCGTGTGCTGGGCATGCGCCTGCTGCGTCAAAGCGAAAATGCTGAATATAAATATACCCTGGCGTTTGTTGGCTACACCGAAGAGAGCGAAGGTGCCGTCATTGAGCTGACCTATAACTGGGGCGTTGACAGCTATGACCTTGGCAATGCCTATGGCCATATTGCACTGGGCGTTGACGATGTTGCCGCCACCTGCGAGCGCATCCGTAAAGACGGCGGTAACGTCACGCGTGAAGCCGGCCCGGTTAAAGGCGGCACCACAGTAATTGCCTTCGTTGAAGATCCAGATGGTTATAAAATCGAACTGATCGAAAATAAACATGCTGGACACGGCCTCAGAAGTTAAGCCGTACAATATCAGCCCGCGCCACGCGGGCTGATTCTCGTTTCCCCTCTCTCTACCTGCTGCAGACGGTGCGCTTTTTTGGCATACTACGCGTTGCCCTTTTTCTGCAATGAGATCCTGATGTCTGAATCGTCTTCCCCCAACGCACTTAATCAACGCTTTCGTGGTTTCTATCCCGTGGTTATCGATGTGGAAACGGCGGGCTTTAATGCGCAAACCGATGCGCTGCTGGAAGTCGCCGCCATTACGCTGAAAATGGATGACGAGGGTTGGCTTCATCACGACCAGACACTGCATTTTCACGTTGAACCTTTTGTTGGCTCCCTGCTGCATCCGGAAGCGCTCGCCTTTACGGGCATTGATCCCAGCAATCCATTGCGGGGTGCGGTAAGTGAATACGATGCGCTGCATGCCATTTTTAAGATGGTGCGCAAAGGCATTAAAGACAACGATTGCAACCGCGCGATTATGGTGGCGCACAATGCGACTTTTGATCTTAATTTTATTAATGCCGCGGCCGAGCGTGCCAGCCTGAAACGTAACCCGTTTCACCCTTTTGCCACCTTTGATACCGCGGCATTAAGCGGACTGGTGTTGGGTCAGACGGTACTGGCGAAAGCCTGTAAAGCAGCGGGAATGGAATTTGACAGCAGTCAGGCGCACTCTGCCCTTTATGATACGCAGCAAACGGCTACGCTGTTTTGCGAACTGGTAAACCGTTGGAAGCGCTTGGGTGGCTGGCCATTGGCCATCGCTGAAGAGGCAACGGAAGGGAAAGAGACGGCGGAGTAAAATCCAGTCAAAAGAAAAGGCCGACGATGTCGGCCTTTTTTGTTATTCCGCTTCTTTAAACTTCTCAGCGGTTTCTTTCACCAGCGGCTGCAGTTCGCCGCGCTGGAACATCTCAACAATAATGTCGCAGCCGCCGACCAGTTCACCATCCACCCACAACTGCGGAAAGGTTGGCCAGTTGGCAAATTTTGGCAGCTCTGCGCGAATATCCGGGTTCTGCAGAATATCCACGTAAGCAAAGCGCTCACCACAGGCAGACAGCGCCTGAACCGCCTGAGCAGAGAAACCGCAGCTTGGCAGTTTCGGCGAACCTTTCATGTACAGCAGGATCGGGTTTTCTGCGATCTGGCGCTGAATTTTTTCTACAGTACTCATTATTGCCTTCCTTAATTCGTCACTTCGTGTTTCTTTATTGTAGCGACTTCCCTCCAGGACTGAAAACGAGATTTTGTGCCGGCCAGGGGTAAATCGCCATGTTTGTTAAGTCTGCTGGGGGTTTACTTCCGGGACAAGAATGATAGCCGGAATGAACTCATTAATAATTTGCAATAATTTTGCTGACTTAAGCTACTGAAATTGCTTATTTATGCCTGATTTTTACCCAAGTCATTAATTAATAAAAAAAGGACTTACTGTTTTAAAAAAAACTGGACTAGAATGTCCTCGGCACTGATCCTTGATCAGATTTTTCTTACCCTTGTCAGACACCTGTTGGATCTGACAGCTTAACCAGTAAACGGACTATGCGTTCAATTATTACGCTTCTTATTCTGGCTTTTGCGCAACTGTTCTTTAATGTCGCCGCGGCATCACCGCAGGCGCCGGTTAAGGCCAGCTTGCATAAGGTAGAGAAAAAAAGTGCGCGCGAAGATGAGCGGCGCAAACGACGCACGGTTAAAGCCTCGGCGAAAAAGAGCCGTCCCTCTACAGTGCAAAAAGCCAGTAAAACACTTAAAACCAGTAAAAATGCCACTCACACGGTTCCCTCTCATAAAACCCTCACCAAAACAGCGAGTTCACGTAAGGCGCTAACGAAGAAAGTCGCGGCCAACGCCACCAGTAAAAAACGTTACGGTCATCAACGTGCGGTGAAAGTGGCCAGTGCCGACAGCAAAGAAACCGGCACCATCAAAATGAGCAGTGCACACCGCCAGCGTTATCAAAAAGCGCGTGAAACCGCGATGGCGAAGCTGATGGGCCAACTGGGTAAGCGCTATCAGTGGGGCGGTAAATCACCCCATACCGGTTTTGATTGCAGCGGCCTGGTCTGGTACGCGTACAAAGATGTCGTGAAGTTTAAAATCCCACGTACCGCTAACGAAATGTACCATCTGCGTGATGCTGCGCCGGTGAATCGTGAAGCGCTGGAGAAAGGCGATCTGGTGTTCTTCCGCATTAATGGACGAGGCACCGCCGATCACGTTGGGGTTTACCTGGGCAACGGTAAATTTATTCAGTCACCGCGTACCGGTAAAGATATTCAAATCAGTGCGTTAAGCGAAGATTATTGGCAGCGCCACTACATTGGTGCGCGTCGGGTTATGACGCCAAAAACCGTTCGCTAAACGTCATTATTTAAAAAGCCGGGAAAGGGAAACCTTCCCGGCTTTTTTATTAGTTCAGAATAGCGGTAAAGCTAAACGCGATAATCATCAACAGTGCTGCTGCCGTTGTCATTAATGACAGTTTCAAATCGGTACTCATCACAACTCCTTAGCCATGCTTTTTGTAGGGTTAAGGGATTTTCCCATACGCGCGGGTAAAAATCTCGTTTTATCCGTGCAGCCTTGTTAGAATCCCCCCTTTGTTGCGCAACAGCGCGCAACATCGGTTGCACCAGCACTTTTTTCAGACGTTATTTCCTGCCCCGATATCCCATTACCGGCTAGAAAAACGCTTTTTTTGCAGAAATAACCGTCCGCTGACGCAAACGTTTAACAACATGCTTATCAACATGTTAGGTAAGCCCGGGAGTTTGATTTTCATGGCAACAATTAAAGATGTGGCGAAACGCGCAGGTGTATCCACCACAACCGTTTCTCACGTGATTAATAAAACCCGCTTTGTTGCGGAAAATACTCGCGAAGCAGTATGGGAAGCGATTCGGGAATTACATTATTCGCCAAGCGCCGTGGCACGCAGCCTGAAGGTGAATCACACCAAAACGCTGGGCTTGTTAGCGACGTCCAGCGAAGCGCCCTACTTCGCCGAAATTATCGAAGCCGTTGAGAATCACTGCTTTGAAAAAGGCTATACCCTGATTCTGGGTAACGCGCATAACGACCTGCAAAAACAGCGCGCCTATCTGTCGATGATGGCGCAAAAACGCGTTGATGGGCTGCTGGTGATGTGTTCGGAGTATCCGGATGATTTGCTGCAAATGCTGGAAGCCAACCGCAATATTCCTATGGTGGTCATGGACTGGGGCGAATCACGTGCCGACTTTACCGATACCGTACTGGATAACGCTTTTCAGGGCGGCTACCTGGCCGGTCGCTATTTGATTGAGCGCGGGCATCGTGACATTGGCGCGATTCCGGGGCAGATGGAGCGTAATACCGGCGGCGGTCGTCATGCGGGTTTCCTTAAGGCGCTGGAAGAAGCTGGTATTCAGCCCCGTTCAGAATGGATTGTGCAGGGTGACTTTGAACCAGAATCCGGTTATCAGGCTATGCAGCAAATCCTGTCACAAAAACAACGGCCCAGTGCCGTCTTCTGCGGAGGCGATATTATGGCCATGGGCGCTATCTGTGCGGCAGATGAAATGGGCCTGCGCGTTCCCCAGGATATTTCGGTGATTGGTTACGACAACGTGCGCAATGCGCGCTACTTCACGCCCGCACTGACAACCGTACATCAGCCCAAAGCGCAGTTAGGCGAGAAAGCGCTGGAGATGCTGCTGGACCGCATCACCAGCAAGCGCGAAGAGTCACAAACTATCGAAGTCCACCCGACGCTGATTGAGCGACGCTCTGTGGGCTATGGCCCTTACCGCGATTACCGTCGTTAATCCTCGCTTAACCACTCCTGATTTAGCGTTTGCGCATCACCCAGGTAATTGAGAAGCCAGCCCAATGCCGGTGATGCGCGATCTTCCGCCCAGCTGACGCAGCAAGGGCTTTCAGGAAAAGCCTGAGGCAAGGCAAGTTCGCTCACCTCGCCGCTATCCAGCAGCGGACGGGCTAAATGCCCGGGCACCATCGCCACGCAGAGTCCGGCACGGACGCAGTCCAGCCCGGTCTGCCATTCAGGCACCACCAGCCGACGTTGATTATCCAGCGCCCAGGTCATGCGTCGCGGTAAAGCACGCGAGGTGTCTTCCAGCACCAGCGACGGCCAGTTGCGCAACGCATCATCATCCAGTCTGCTCACCTGAGTTAACGGATGCTGTCGCGCGACAATACAGCGCCAGTTCAGGGTGCCCATATCGCGAAACGCAAACCGACCACCCACAGGAATAGCCTGCGTTGCCCCTATCGCCACATCGACCCGTCCGTCTGCCAACGCATCCCAGACACCGTTAAACACTTCATAACTGATGTGCAGCTCCATATCGGGAAAGTGGCGATAGAAATCCCTGACAAATTGCCGGGTCCGCTGCGGTTTGACAATACAATCCACGGCTATGCCTATCTGACCGCGCCAGCCATTGGCTAACTGCTGGCACTGCCGCCGGGTGGCATCCATTTTTTTGATGACGCTGCGCCCTTCGCGCACAAAATGTTCTCCCGCAGGGGTTAAAACCACCTCACGGTGCTGACGTTCAAACAGCGGCACGGCCAGCCAGGTTTCAAGCTGACGGACGGTATAGCTGATAGCAGAAGGCACACGGTGCAACTCCTGTGCGGCGGCACTGAAACTGCCACCGCGCGCGACGGCATCGACCACTTCAAGCGCATATTCAGACCACATATTCTGCCTTCAAATTTTTTAACAGCAACAGGCAAATTTTACCGTTTCACAGCATGAAGTACAGCTTTTACACTCCCCCGCGTTTATCCTGCAAAAAAGAGAATCAGATGTCAGCTTCAAAAGGATTCATTCCCTATCTTGCCGTGCTCAGTATGCTGGGCTTTCTGGCGACCGACATGTATCTGCCTGCCTTCGGGGCTATGCAGCAAAGTTTCAACACTTCTGCGGGTATGATCAGCGCCAGCATGAGCCTGTTTCTGGCGGGTTTTGCCTGCGGTCAACTGGTATGGGGACCACTGTCTGACCGTATTGGACGTAAGCCGGTATTGCTTGCCGGTCTGAGCTTGTTTGCCCTGGGTTGCGCAGGGATGCTGTGGGTGGAGGATGTGGTGCTGATGCTGGTGCTGCGCTTTATCCAGGCCATTGGCGTCTGCGCGGCCGCCGTCAGTTGGCAGGCACTGGTGGTCGATCGCTATCCTCCGTCCCGTGCCAATAAAGTCTTTGCCACCATTATGCCGCTGGTCGCGCTGTCTCCAGCGTTGGCCCCTTTGCTGGGTGCCTGGCTGATTGGTCATTTTCACTGGCGTTCGATTTTCGTTGTGCTGACCTTTATCGCGGCAGCCCTGATTGTGATTACGCTGCGCCTGCCTTCGGTGCAAAAAACAAGCCGTGCAACACCCTCACAGCCCGGGTTTATCACGCTGCTGCGTTCACGCGCCTATAGCGGCAACGTGCTGATCTATTCTGCCTGTTCCGCCAGTTTTTTTGCCTGGCTGACCGGATCGCCGTTTATCCTGGCGGATATTGGCCTGTCGCCCGCCGATATTGGCTTAAGTTACATCCCGCAGACGATTGCCTTTTTAATCGGTGGTTTTGGCTGCCGCGCGCTGCTTAACCGTTTTAATGGCGCTCAGCTACTGCCGTGGCTGCTGCTCGTCTACAGCCTGAGCGTGCTGGCGCTGTTCGCCGTCGCACTCTCAGGCAGCGTTTCGCTGGCCGCTTTGCTGGTGCCGTTTTGCGGCATGGCACTGGCTAATGGCGCGATTTATCCCATCGTGGTGTCGAGTGCCCTTCTCCCGTTCCCGCATGCCACTGGCAAAGCCGCCGCCCTGCAAAACACATTGCAGCTTGGCCTGTGTTTTGTCGCCAGCCTGGCCGTATCGGCGGGACTGAGCCACGCGCTGTTGACCACCACGCTCATTATGGCGATAACGATTATACTGGCGCTGATGGGCTATCAGTTCCAGCGCCGCGTCTGCGCACAAACTGATATTGCCTCCGCGGCGCATCCCTGCCAGGATAATCACTGAGGCAACGACTTTCTGTCGTCGCAGTGATCAACACGTGATGGGCCCGCCAGCGCCTCCTGTGCCGGGCCCTGACTCGCAGTATCATCATAATAAATAGTGAATCGCAGCGTCGTTGCTGTGACGGTGTCGGTGTGGGCAATGCCCTCTGCGGACATCGGCTTGATGTCATTTCTCTGTACTCTTTTGTTGTCTGGCGCAAGGCGTCATCTGTGACTTTTCTCATAACCCTGAGAAACGGCTCCTGCTTTTCCTCAGGTTCTGACAGTTCTGGTGATGGAGTGGCTATGAGTTCATCATGTGTAGCAGAAGTGGATATTGAACGAAACCATTGGTACCGCATCGTTCATGAGTTACTGCAAAAAGCAGATATCGACATTAACGGTTCTCGTCCGTGGGATATTCAGGTTAAACATCCCGATTTTTTCAAACGCGTCCTGCAAAAAGGCTCTCTCGGGCTGGGCGAGAGTTATATGGATGGCTGGTGGGAGTGCGAACGGCTGGATATGTTTTTTCATCGGGCGCTGAAACATAAACTGGATGAACAGCTCCCCCATCACATCCAGGATATCGCCCGCATTGCGCTGGCGCGTCTGATTAACCTGCAGTCAAAAAAACGTGCCTGGCAGGTGGGCAAAGCCCACTATGACCTTGGTAACGATCTTTTTACCCTGATGCTCGATCCCTACATGCAATATTCCTGCGGCTACTGGAAAGACGCCACCACGCTTGAAGCGGCGCAGGAAGCAAAACTGGATATGATTTGCCGCAAGCTGGCGTTGAAACCCGGTATGACGCTGCTGGATATTGGCTGTGGCTGGGGCGGTCTGGCGGCCTTTGCGGCGAAGAATTATGGTGTCAGCGTACAGGGCGTGACCATTTCTGCAGAGCAGCAAAAGCTGGCGCAACAGCGCTGTGAAGGGTTGGATGTTACCATCCTGCTGCAGGATTATCGGGATTTAAATCAACAGTTTGACCGCATCGTGTCGGTGGGCATGTTCGAACATGTCGGCCCGAAAAATTATCCCACCTATTTTGCAACGGTCGATCGCAACCTTAAACCTGACGGCATCTTCCTGCTGCACACGATTGGCGCGATCAAAACCGATATGCATGTTGACCCGTGGATCGGGAAGTATATTTTCCCTAACGGCTGCCTGCCTTCTTTGCGCCATATCGCCGACGTCAGCGAACCGCATTTTATCATGGAAGACTGGCATAACTTTGGCGTCGACTACGACACAACCCTGATGGCCTGGCATGAACGTTTCCAGCGCGCCTGGCCAGCGCTGGCTGAACGCTATGAAGAACGTTTCCGGCGGATGTTCTCGTATTACCTGAACGCCTGCGCGGGGGCGTTTCGCGCGCGTGAGATTCAGCTCTGGCAGATCGTGTTTAGTCGTGGCGTCGAAGGCGGATTGCGTGTTGCCCGCTAGGACCGATAAAGGCGGACTGCGGCGAATGCGGTGAGGTTGTGGGCAAGTGCCGCGAGCGGCCCGGTCATACCTGTTGATCGGTTTACCGGGTGCCTCGTCCATCGCGTTCAGGACGACGGCGACGACAAACCGCTGCCGGGCGGCGGTAAAGTTTCCGTCTCCCGGCACCGCCTTATGGTTGGCTCATCCATAAGTTAGCCGTCCCGAAAGACGGCTTTTGACAGTTCATCATCGGGTCACTGGCCGTATGTCGCAAACGGCTTAGCGGCTGCTATTCATCCCGTTCCTCGTCGGGCTGATCGGCCTGATCGGCCAGCGCCTTCACTGCGGCGTTTTCACGCTGCGCCAGAACACGTTCAACCGTATCGACTATCGCCTGGGTATGAGGATCGATTTCGATATTGACCCGGTCGCCGAAGGTTTTGGCACCCAGCGTTGTTCTCTCCAGTGTCTCGGGGATCAAATGAACGCAGAATTTGGTTTTCGTCACATCACCCACGGTCAGGCTGATGCCATCAATGCCCACAAATCCCTTGTGCAGGATGTACTTCATCTGCGCGGCATCCTGGATTTTAAACCAGATTTCACGGTTGTTTTCAGAACGGATAATTTTGCAGATTTCGGCCGTGGTCATGATATGACCGGACATCAGGTGTCCCCCGATTTCATCGCTAAATTTAGCCGCACGCTCGATATTCACCACATCGCCCTGACTCAGGTCGCCAAGATTGGTCACGCGCAATGTTTCTTTAATCAGATCAAAACTAACCCGATCGCCATTAATGTCGGTTACGGTCAGACAGCAGCCGTTATGGGCGACGGATGCGCCCAACGCTAAGCCCGGCAGCAGTTCGGCGGGAAGTCTCACAACGTGAGTACGGAACAGACCTTTATCTTCAATGGACACGATTTCTGCGGTGCCCTGCACAATACCGGTAAACATAGTCTTTGCCTCTGCGAAGTTTGTGTCAGTTTACCACAGCCCTGCTTAAGTGTTAGGTTTCAACGGCCTGAGTAGCAGGCCGCAAAGGATGAAACCGCATTGCGTGACAAAGATTGGAGAAATCAGTCGCGCCAGTTACACTAGGGCTTGCTTCCGCTGAAGCATTCCTCATTTCTTTATTAATCAGACAAGTCAGGTGTTTACGTGCAGAAGTATTTAACAGAAGCGCGTCAATTGCTGGCCCTCGCGATCCCCGTTATCCTGGCTCAGGTGGCGCAAACCGCGATGGGATTTGTAGATACCATTATGGCCGGCGCAGTCAGCGCCACGGATATGGCCGCCGTCGCTGTTGGCACGTCCATTTGGCTTCCCGCCATCCTGTTTGGTCATGGTGTTTTACTGGCATTGACGCCCACCATTGCGCAACTCAATGGTTCAGGTCGCCGCGAGCGAATCGCTGAACAGCTTCGTCAGGGCTTTTGGCTGGCGTTTTTCCTCTCGCTGCTCATCATGCTGGTGCTGTGGAACGCCGGGTATTTTATCCGCTCCATGCATGACATCGATCCGCTACTGGCGGAGAAAGCCGAAGGCTATCTGCATGCCCTGCTGTTTGGTGCGCCGGGTTACCTGTTTTTCCAGGTCATGCGTAACCAGTGCGAAGGACTATCCAAAACCAAACCCGCTATGGTGCTGGGTTTTCTTGGGCTGATGCTGAATATCCCGCTGAACTATATCTTTATCTACGGTCACTTCGGCATGCCGGCACTGGGCGGCGTGGGCTGTGGCGTAGCAACCGCTTCGGTCTACTGGGCGATGTTTTTCTGTATGCGCTTTTGGGTACGGCGGATGCGCAGCATGCGGGACATCCGCGTGGAGAGCCGCTGGTCGGCACCCTCACGCGCTATCCTGCAACGTCTTACAGGATTAGGTTTGCCGGTCGCCCTGGCACTGTTTTTTGAAGTGACCCTGTTTGCTGTGGTAGCGTTGCTAGTGTCGCCGCTGGGCATTGTGAACGTTGCCGGGCACCAGATTGCCCTGAACTTTAGCTCGCTGATGTTCGTGCTGCCGCTGTCGTTGGGCGTGGCGGCCACCATTCGCGTGGGTTATCGTCTTGGGCAGGGTTCGACAGAGCAGGCGCGCGTGGCGGCCTGGACCGCGCAAGGCGTCGGTGTCGGCATGGCAGTAATCACGGCGATCTTTACCGTAACGTTTCGCCATCAAATCGCCCTGCTTTACAACGACAATCCCGCCGTGGTGATGCTGGCTGCGCAACTCATGCTGCTGGCGGCCATTTATCAGATTTCAGATTCTATTCAGGTCATTGGCAGCGGGATTTTACGTGGCTATAAAGATACCCGTTCGATTTTCTTTATCACCTTTATTGCCTACTGGCTGCTGGGTCTGCCGTCGGGTTACATCCTGGCGTTGACCGACTGGGTTGTCCCGCGCATGGGGCCGGCGGGGTTCTGGTGCGGGTTTATCGTTGGCCTGACCTCGGCCGCCGTGATGATGCTGTGGCGGGTACGACGTTTACAGCAATTACCTGCGGCGTTGATCCTGACACGCGCGTCTCGCTAACTGACTGAACGGGCCGGAAAAGGCCCGTTACGTTCAAAAAAACGGCGCATCGTGCAGATGATGTTCATTCATTGGCAAATTTGTATTTTTCTCCTTGCCAGCCTCTTACGCTGCCGTTAATATTCGTCCCCGCTGTCGCCCTGACAGCATGTT
>NZ_JALNPN010000020.1:0-86335 GCF_024520835.1 Pantoea sp. Fr+CA_20 | reverse complement strand
GCGCTCTTAGCTCAGTTGGTTAGAGCACCACCTTGACATGGTGGGGGTCGATGGTTCGAGTCCATTAGAGCGCACCAAGTGCGTCCGTAGCTCAGTTGGTTAGAGCACCACCTTGACATGGTGGGGGTCGGTGGTTCGAGTCCACTCGGACGCACCAAATTTGATATGCGCTCTTAGCTCAGTTGGTTAGAGCACCACCTTGACATGGTGGGGGTCGATGGTTCGAGTCCATTAGAGCGCACCACTCTTTTACGTCCTTTCTTCTTTTGCGCAACAACCCCTTTCTTGATTTACATTACCTTTAGTGACTGTTTTTCGATTGGTTTTCGCATACTTAGTGATTATACTGGCGGCGTTGTTTACTTGAAAGGTTTCAGCGACTACGTGCTTATGACGATAACTAAGATTGTTTGCGCAACAACGTCACGGTGGTTAACCCGGCTAACCACGCAACTTCCCTGCACGCCTGGCCTTCGTCACCTATTCTTATCTTGTACCGCCCTTATCGCTTTCAACCAGAGTTCTCATTTCGGTGCGCTGTCATCGAAATCCTGTTTCTCATCCATCACAACTTACAGATAACCCGTCATGAAAAAGACTAAGATCGTTTGTACTATCGGCCCAAAAACCGAATCCGAAGAGATGCTGACCCAGCTGCTTGAAGCAGGCATGAACGTTATGCGTCTTAACTTCTCTCACGGTGACTATGCAGAACACGGCCAGCGTATTACTAACATGCGTGCCGTGACGAAAAAAACCGGTATTCCTGCGGCTATTCTGTTGGATACGAAAGGCCCGGAAATCCGTACCATGAAGCTGGAAGGTGGCAACGATGTGTCCCTGAAAGCCGGTCAAACCTTTACCTTTACTACCGACCAGAGCGTGATTGGTAACAGCGAGCGCGTTGCCGTTACCTACTCAGGTTTTGCCAACGATCTCAAAATCGGTAACACCGTGCTGGTCGATGATGGTCTGATCGGCATGCAGGTCACCGAAGTCACTGAGAACAGCGTCGTCTGTGAAGTCCTCAACAACGGCGATCTGGGCGAAAACAAAGGCGTTAACCTGCCTGGCGTTTCTATTCAGTTGCCTGCGCTGGCGGAAAAAGACAAACGCGACCTGATTTTTGGGTGCGAGCAAGGCGTTGATTTTGTCGCGGCGTCGTTCATCCGTAAACGTTCAGACGTGCTGGAAATCCGTGAGCACCTGAAGCAGCACGGCGGCGAACACATTCAAATCATCTCTAAGATTGAAAACCAGGAAGGCCTGAATAACTTCGATGAAATCCTCGAAGCCTCTGACGGCATCATGGTTGCGCGTGGCGATCTGGGCGTGGAAATCCCGGTTGAAGAAGTGATCTTCGCGCAGAAGATGATGATCAAAAAATGTAATAAGGCCCGTAAAGTCGTGATCACCGCGACACAGATGTTGGATTCGATGATTAAGAACCCACGTCCAACCCGCGCTGAAGCCGGCGACGTGGCTAACGCCATCCTTGATGGTACTGATGCCGTTATGCTTTCCGGAGAGAGTGCTAAAGGTCGCTATCCGCTGGAATCGGTAACGATTATGGCCACTATCTGTGAACGCACCGATCGTGTGATGAAGCCGCGTATCGACGGTCAGAATGACAGCCGTAAGCTGCGCATTACTGAAGCTGTCTGCCGTGGTGCCGTTGAGACAGCGGAAAAACTGGAAGCGCCCCTGATTGTCGTCGCAACGGAAGGCGGTAAATCAGCCAAGGCCGTGCGTAAGTACTTCCCGAACGCAACCATCCTGGCATTGACGACCAATGCCACCACGGCCCGCCAGTTGATTCTGAGCAAAGGTATTGAGACACGTATGGTCAGCGAAATCGCCTCTACCGATGATTTCTATCATCTGGGTAAACAAGCGGCGCTGGAAAGCGGTTTCGCTCAGAAAGGTGATGTTGTGGTGCTGGTTTCCGGTGCGCTGGTCCCAAGCGGAACCACCAATACGGCGTCGGTGCACGTTCTGTAATAGCGCATTTAACGCCTCTTTTTTAAAAAGCGCCTTAAAAGGCGCTTTTTTATTGGCTAAACAATTGCGATTCTGTAAAACCTCAGCCTAAAGTCACAATAAAAATGCCCTTAAAATTAAGGTTAATCCGATTAAATCTCTCTGTTTTAGCTAAATTTTTTTACGTTCATCTTCAATTCGCTGTTTCTTTGAGCGAACGATCATGTTTAAGCATGTTCTTATCAAAAAATTATTCTCAAGTTAAAAAGCTTTGTGTAATACTTGTAACGCTACATGGAGATTAACTCAATCTAGAGGGTATAAATAATGAATCGTACTAAACTGGTACTGGGCGCGGTAATTCTGGGTTCAACTCTGCTGGCTGGTTGCTCAAGCAACGCTAAAATCGACCAGCTGTCTTCAGACGTTCAGACTCTGAACGCTAAAGTTGACCAGCTGAGCAACGACGTGAACGCAGTGCGTTCTGACGTTCAGGCTGCTAAAGACGACGCAGCTCGCGCTAACCAGCGTCTGGACAACCAGGCTCACTCTTACCGTAAGTAAGAGTTCTGGTTTTAAAAATGGTGCCCTTGTGGCACCATTTTTTTTGCCTGCTATTCAACGGTCAAGGCTCGCGCGCTCCCCTCTTCAGCCGTCTCAGGGCGACGATAAGACCGCAGCCTCATTCTGCACCGGCTCTCCCGCACTGACCAGTACAGGCATCCCTGAGCGACGCATCAGGGTGGCTTTGATCAATGCCCCGTCACTCTGCTCGCTTTTCATAAACGTCCTGAAGCCACCACTGAGCGCGATTGGCGCGGTTTGCGGATCATCCTTCTCACTGTGCGACAGCGGCTGATGCACCTCGACATAACGTTTACCATCGGGTTCAACGCTGTATTTCACCGGCTGATTGATAATTTGTACCCGCGTGCCAACCGGCACTGCATTATAGAGCGCCTCGATATCCTCAGTACGTAAGCGAATGCATCCTGAACTCACGCGCATACCGATACCAAAGTTCGCGTTGGTGCCGTGGATAAGGTACTGCCCCGTACCACGGGCCATACGCAGCGCATGCAGCCCCATAGGGTTATCCGGGCCAGCTGGGAACACGGCGGGCAGCGTGATGCCCTCTTTGGCGTAACGCTTGCGGATATTCGCCGTTGGCGTCCAGGTGGGATTGGGGATTTTCTGACTGATACTGGTCACCATGATGGGCGTCATTATCCCTAACTGGCCAATGCCAATGGGATACACGATGACTTTGTTTTCGCCTTTCGGATAGTAGTACAAACGCAGTTCGGCCATGTTAACCACGATGCCTTCGCGCGGCGTATCCGGCAAAATCATTTGTAGCGGAACGGTGAGTTGGGTGCCCGGCTTCGGTAACCAGGGATCGGTGCCGGGATTCGCTTCTAACATCCCCAGCAAGCCCACCTGGTAACGCGCAGCAATGTCTTCCAGCGGGCGTTTGTTATCCGGCACCTGCGTCAGAACATTTTCACCTATCAGGCGACTGTCAGGTGGCGGTAGCGGGTATTCCGTGGCAAAAACGGGTGCAGAGAGCCCAAAACAGGTCAGCAGCAATGCACCAGCTAAACACAAAGCAGGTTTCATGCGGTTTTCTCGTCAGATAGTAAAAAGACGCCGGATGGCGTCTTTGGAGTGTATCTTAGCTGAGGTTCTGAGCGGTATGGCGAATTGCCTTAATCATCGCTTCCAGCCCCTGCGAACGCGTTGGCGTGAGGTGCTGAACAAGGGCCAGTTCGCCGAACCAGTGGCGAACATCCAGTGCCACGATCTCAGCGGGTTGCAGATTTTGATAGAGACTAAATACGATAGCTATCAATCCCTTAACAATAGCTGCATCACTGTCACCTTCAAAGCCGATGGTGCCATCTGCCTGCGGCGTCATTTTGATCCACACCTGGCTCTGACAGCCGGTAATGGCATGTTCAGGCTGGTGCAGTGTTTCAGATGATTCCGGGAGTTTGGCACCCAACTCAATGATGTACAGATACTTCTCTTCCCAGTTGGCGCAACGATTGAAGTTGCGCACCAGTTTCTCTTTTTCTGGCAACGTCGCCATTAATCACTCCGTTTACTCTGCTCAACCGCCCAGCAGACGATGAATACGCGTCAACCCAGCCGCCAGGCGATCGACCTCTTCTTCACTGTTATAAAAGGTGAACGACGCGCGGCACATCGCCGGGACCTGATAGTGGCGCAGTAGCGGCATAGCACAATGATGTCCGGTACGAATCGCAATACCGTACTGATCAAGGAAGCTGCCGACGTCAAACGCGTGGTGTTTGCCAAGGTTAAAGGCAATCACGCCTGCGCGCTGCTGCGGACCGTATATCTGAATATCAGGCACGGATGAGAGTTTATCAAGGGCATAGTTGATCAGGGCCGTTTCGCGCTGATGGATGGTATCCAGACCCAGCGCCTGCACGTAGTCCAGCGCCGCACCCAGCCCGATGATTCCGCCGGTGTTTGGCGTACCGGCTTCAAAACGCCAGGGCGCGGTATTCCAGGTGGTGCCGGTGGGCAGCAGCACTTCACCAATCATCGATCCCCCGCCTTCCCAGGGTGGCATCGCATCCAGAAGGGCCTTACGACCATAAAGCACGCCAATACCATTTGGGCCATAGAGCTTATGGGCGGAGAAGACATAGAAGTCGCAGTCGATATCCTGCACGTCGACCTTGTCATGCATCACGGCCTGAGCGCCATCAATGAGCGTAACCAGACCAGCGGCCTTCGCCTGCGCAACGATAGCTTTAACCGGGTTTACGGTGCCCAGCACGTTTGAAACGTGCGTAACCGCCAGCAGCCGGGTCCGGCTGTCAATTAATCCAGCCAGTTGCGCCAGGGCCAGCTCACCGTTGTCAGTGAGCGGCAGTACCCGGATCTCTGCTCCACAGCGCTCTGCCACCATCTGCCAGGGCACGATATTCGCGTGGTGTTCCATCTGGGTGATGATCAGATTATCACCAGGCTGGAGCTGACTGCCGCCCCAGCTGTTCGCGACCAGGTTGATGCCTTCCGTCGTACCCTTTACAAAGACGATCTCTTCCGACGACGATGCATTGAGAAAACGTGCCGCCTGTTCACGAACGTTTTCCATGTCGCTGGTCGCCTGCTGGCTGAGCGTATGGATACCACGGTGCACGGCCGCATAGCCGTGCTGGTAAAAATGACTTTCGGCATTGATGACCGACAAAGGGCGCTGTGCGCTGGCCGCGCTGTCAAGGTAGGCCAGCGGATGACCGTTGACCTCACGCTTCAGAACGGGGAAATCCGCCCTGATACGCTCGAGATCGAAGTGCATCATGAGTCGTCTCCTGGAAAGCGCTGCGCAATGCGCTGCAGCACAGCCTGTCGCAGCACCGGGTTTTCCAGCGTTTCGGTCAACTCGGCAGCAAAGGCATGAATGATCATGGTTTGCGCCGCGTCCTGATCAATACCGCGCGAGCGCAGATAGAACATCTGTTCGTCATCAATACGGCCCACGGTCGCGCCGTGGCTGCACTTCACATCATCCGCATAAATTTCCAGCTGCGGTTTGGTGTCGACTTCTGCCAGACGGCCTAATAACAGGTTGTTATTGGTCATCTGTCCGTCTGTTTTCAGTGCATGCTGAGCCACTTTGATATGGCCGTTAAATACGGCACGCCCTTTATCACGCACGATGGTTTTGTGCATCTGACGACTCAGGCAGTGGCCTTTGTTGTGTTCAAGATAGGTGCGGGTATCCGCCACTTCCTGATTCACCGGCAGCACCAGGCTGTTCAGGGACAGCTGAGTATTTTCACCATTGAGCTGCGTACTGGTATTGTGACGGCTTAAGCCGGCACCCAGTAAGAAGCTGGTACTGGTGACTTGCGCATCACGATTAATGACGATGTCGTTATGGGCAAAGTGATAGCTTTTGGTGCTTTCAAAGGCCAGCTTGGTGTGCTTGAGCCTGGCATTGTCCGCGACTGCAAACGTAAAACGGGCACCGGTAAAATGCGCGCTGTCGTTCAGCGTCACAAAGTGCTCGATCACTTCAGCTTCAGCGCTCTCTTCCAGTTGCAGATGGTGACGATGATGCACGGTATTCATGCCGTCGTCTTTGCCGCTGGTGATGTGCAGCAGATAAAGCGGACGTGCTGCTGCCTTTCCGCGCGCCAGGCGAATACAGGTCACTTCTTCAGCCAGGCTTTCGGTCAGATGCAGGAAAATTTCTGGCTGAACAGCCGCAGGCAAATCACGACGTTCGGCCGCTACGCTGTGCTGAATCTCAAACAGTTCAGTATCACGCGTACTCAGCGCAGGCTGGAATTTACCGTCAACAAACACCAGACGGATCGCATCCAGCGCCAGGGCCAGTTCGTCAACCTGCGAGGCGCTGAGTTCATGCGCGTCGGGCAACACAAAGTGCTGCGCCAGCAGGCCATCCAGCGGGGTGTATTTCCAGTTTTCATGTTTGCGGGTGGGCAAACCCAAACGCATTAGCTGCTGCCAGTGTTGCTGAGCCTGCATTGAACGCATTTCACCGCGTGATTCAAACAGGTGGTGCCACTGTTGCAGCGCAGAATCACTCTTCGTCGGTAAGCCAGCCATAGCCCTGCTCCTCCAACTGTTTCACCAGCGAGAAGTCGCCAGATTTTATGATTTTGCCCTGATACAGCACGTGCACGAAGTCTGGCTTGATGTAATCCAGAATACGCTGGTAGTGCGTCACGATAATGAATGCACGCTTTTCGTTGCGCAGGCTGTTTACGCCGTTGGCCACGATTTTCAGGGCATCGATATCCAGACCAGAGTCGGTTTCATCGAGAATGCACAGATCGGGTTCCAGTGCGGCCATCTGCAGGATATCGTTACGTTTCTTCTCGCCACCGGAGAAGCCAACGTTAACGGAACGCGTCAGCAAATCTTCTGGCATCTGCAGTAGATCAATTTTTTCTTCAATGAAGTCCTGGAAATCAAAGCGATCCAGCTCGTCCTGCTGACGATATTTGCGCACCGCATTCACGGAGGTCTGCAGGAAAAACTGGTTGCTGACGCCGGGAATTTCAACCGGGTACTGGAAAGCCATAAAGATACCTTCGCCTGCACGTTCCTCAGGTTCCAGCTCCAGCAGGTCTTTGCCCTTAAAGGTGACTGAACCGCCGGTCACTTCATAGTCTTCACGGCCGGCTAAGGTCGCAGACAGCGTACTTTTACCCGAACCGTTTGGTCCCATGATGGCGTGAACTTCACCGGGTTTAATCTCAAGGTTCAGACCACGTAAAATCGCTTTGTCTTCAACGCTAACCTGTAAATCTTTGATACTTAACATGCTTATTCCTTCACATTGCTTCCGGCAACGCGTGTGACGGCGTCAATCAGCCCACACTGTGCTCAAGGCTGATGGCTAACAGTTTTTGTGCTTCCACTGCAAATTCCAGCGGCAGCTCAGAGAATACGTCTTTACAGAAACCGTTCACGATCATTGAGATAGCATCTTCTTCACTGATGCCACGTTGCAGACAGTAGAACATCTGATCTTCGCCGATACGTGAGGTGGTCGCTTCGTGCTCCAGCTGGGCGGTATTGTTACGGGTTTCAACATACGGGAAAGTATGCGCACCGCAATCCGGGCCAATCAGCATGGAATCACACTGGGTAAAGTTACGTGCGTTGGTTGCCGTGGGCATGATTTTCACCAGGCCACGGTAGGTGTTCTGGCTTTTCCCGGCTGAGATACCTTTAGAGATGATGGTCGACCTGGTGTTTTTGCCGATGTGGATCATCTTGGTACCGGTGTCCGCCTGCTGGCGGCCGCTGGTCAGTGCCACCGAGTAAAATTCGCCCACCGAGTTATCGCCACGCAGAATACAGCTTGGGTATTTCCAGGTAATGGCCGAGCCGGTTTCCGACTGGGTCCATGACATTTTGCTGTAGTCACCTTCGCAAAGCGCGCGCTTGGTCACGAAGTTGAGAATACCGCCCTCGCCTTCGCCACCCGGGAACCAGTTCTGAACGGTGGAATATTTTACTTCCGCGTTCTTATGAATAATGACCTCGACCACCGCCGCATGAAGCTGGTAAGTATCACGCACGGGCGCAGAGCAGCCTTCGATATAGCTGACGTAGCTGTCTTCATCTGCAATCAGAATCGTACGTTCAAACTGACCGGTTTTCGCGGCGTTGATACGGAAATAGGTCGACAGCTCCATCGGGCAACGCACCCCTTTCGGGATGTAGACGAAGGTACCGTCAGACGCCACGGCAGAGTTCAGTGCAGCAAAGAAGTTGTCGTTGGGTGGCACCACCGTACCCAGATACTTTTTCACCAGTTCGGGATGATCGTGGATGGCTTCGCCAAACGAACAGAAGATAATCCCCTGCTCTGCCAGCTTGCCACGATAGGTGGTCGACACGGAGACGGAGTCAAAAATGGCGTCAACCGCCACTTCTTTGCCTTCACGTACCGGAACGCCTAACTGATTAAACGCGTTCTCAACTTCCTGCGTCAGATAATCACTGGCAGGTGCGCTACCGGATGCCTGAGTCGCGCCGGGTTCGGAGGCGCAGGTGTCATCGCAGTTTCCGCACGATGGCGCGGAATAGTAGCTGTAATCCTGATAATCAAGCTTTTCGTAATGGGCTTTCAGCCAGTGTGGCTCTTCCATTTCCAGCCAGGCACGAAAGGCTTTAAGACGAAACTCCAGCATCCACTCTGGCTCGTTACGCTTAGCCGAAATCGCCCGCACCACATCTTCATTGATGCCGTTGGCAAATTCTTCGGTTTGCAATTGGGTAAAGAAGCCCTCTTTGTAATTGAGCTTACCTTCCCACATTTGTACATCGTCAGATGTTTCGCTGTGTCGTGACATATTTCACTTACTCGACGCCAAAGCTTTCACCGCACCCGCAGGCGTGCTGAGCTTTAGGGTTATTGAATTTAAAAATCTGATTCAGGCCTTCGCGGACATAGTCCACTTCGGTGCCATCGATAAATGGCATTGCCTGAAGCGGCACAAACAGCGTTGCGCCGTAGTAGGAAAACTGCAGATCATCATCTTCTGGCTGCTTCACCAGATCCATCACATAACCAAAACCGGCACAGCCGGATTGTTTAATTGCTAAACGCAGGCCCTTGACTTCTGGGTTTTCTGCGGCCAGATTTAGAATTTGTTTCGCTGCGGTTTCAGTCAGCGTTAACCCTTTCCACACATAATCGTCGGGTGAGAAAGAGTCTGCATTCACGGATGACATGTTGATACCTCTTGAGTCCGGACCTTTTCAGGCTATCCCCCTATGGTAGTGATCTTACAAATCACTTCAACCTCTTGTTTTGCAGGGATAATCATAAGGTGCTGTTTTTGACAGCGCATTTATTAAGCATAGTCGTTTCAGGCAGGCTTGCAGTGGCAAGCGCTGGACGAAATACGGTGCTGTAACCTGTTAATAATTCGTGAATTTTTAAATAACCACTTTAGGATAACGCCCTTATTGATAGGTTACGCCTTTCTGGCTTGTAAACAGATTGTTATTTCCGATTATACCGACAGGTGAGATAAATCGAAAAAAATTTCTTCCTGGGTGATTGCAATCCCGTCATGGATGAATATGATAATCATTATCATTCAATATTGAGGCGCGTTATGTCGTTATCCGTTTCCGCCTGGCTTCAGCATAAACTTGATGAATACCGATTTTCGGTACGCGATCTCACCGTCGACTTCTACCTGGCTCAGGCCAAACTTAACCGGGCTGAATGTACCCTTCAGCAACTGCGTCAGTTTAATGATACCTGCCTGGATATGGCAGAGATCTGCCAGCTAAATGGCGATGACCAGAGTTATCTGCATGCGATGGGCAAACTTCACCACCGACTGGTGGACGAAATGCAAAACCCTGACCGCGATCGCCTGTTTCGTCTTCAGGCTTACCAACTGGCAAGGCTGTCTCTGACTCAGCTTTGCCACCAGCTTGCCCGCTGCGGTGAATGGGAACAGGCCACCCTGTTGCAGCGTGAATTTGTCCGTCACGCAGGCTGGATATTCTAATCCAACCTGCGATCGGCGTCGCCTACCCGTTTTACACTAATTCAAGCAGTGCCTGAAGCGGATGACGCATCCCGTTGCCCTCTACCCGTTTGACCTGACTGCGGCAGGAAAAACCGGTTGCCAGGCAGCGTTGACGCGGGAGTTTTTGCAACTGTGGATGCCATGACAGCGCATAAATCCCCAGCGAATTCTCCAGATTCTGGCTTTCGTGACCATAGGTGCCTGCCATTCCGCAGCAGCCCACGTTAATGTTTTCGAGCTTTGCGCCGAAGCGCGAGAAAATCGCTTGCCACTGACCGGGCGTTGCCGGAAGGGCCGTGACCTCCGTGCAGTGGGCAAACAGATACCATGATTCCCCGCCGGTGACCTGTACCTCACGTTCCTGCAGCGCATTCTGCAGCCACTCATGCACCAGCAACACAGTAAAGTCACCGCGGGCCTCGCCCAGCGTCTGACGATACTCATCGCGGTAACACAGCACCGTTGCCGGATCGATCCCCACCATCGGCATCCCCAGCTTTGCCACACGATTCAGGAAATCGGCAGTTTTACTGGCCGTGCGGGCAAAGCGTTGTAAAAAGCCTTTCACGTGCTGCGCTTTGCCGTTAGGCGTGAACGGCAGCAGAACCGGCTGATAACCCAGTTTTTCAATCAGCGTAATAAAATCGTGCACCAGCCTGGCTTCATAGAAGCTGGTGAAGGGGTCCTGCACCACCAGCACTTTTTTGGCTCGCTGTGTGTCACTGAGCGCTTCAAGCTGCTCCAGCGTCATATTCATGGCCGGGTGCCCGCTCAACTGCTGCTTGAGCGTCGGCGATGACAGTAACGGCAAGTCGACCATGCCGATGTGCGTTTTACTGAAGGAAGAGGCCCAGGGCTGCTTCAGAAAAAAGTTAAACACGCCCGGCGCTTTTGCCATGAGTGGCGCATAGCTTTCGACCGCTGCGACCAGGTGGTCGCTGATCGGGCGCAGATAGCGCGTATGGTAGAGCTGTAAAAAGCGGGAACGAAAATCCGGGACGTCAATCTTAATCGGGCACTGGGTGGAACAGGCTTTACAGGCCAGGCAACCTGACATCGCCTCCTTCACCTCATGTGAAAAGTCATATTCCCCTTTATTCGCATACCAGGTATTGCGCATTCTGCTTATCAGCGCGCGGAGCGACAGAGTATTTTCCGGCAGCTTTTTCTCCAGCATCAGCGGATCAACCCCCTGCTCCGCCAGTAAACGCAGCCATTCCCGCGTTAAGGTCGCGCGCCCTTTGGGCGAGTGAATGCGGTTACGGGTGATTTTCATGGAGGGGCACATCGGGCTGCGGGCATCAAAATTAAAGCATAGTCCGTTGCCATTACACTCCAGCGCGCCACGCCAGGTTTCACGCACCTGAAGGGGAATCTGGCGATCGTAGCTGCCACGCTTGGTCGCATCGACCTGCATCATTGCCGCATCGCTGTCGAACGGTGTACAAATCTTGCCGGGATTAAGTCGGTTATCGGGATCGAAGGCGGCTTTGATGCGGCGCAGCTCATTAAACAGCGTTTCACCAAAAAACGCCGGGCTGTACTGTGCGCGGAAGCCCTTGCCATGTTCGCCCCAAAGCAGGCCACCATAGCGTGCGGTTAAGGCAACCACCTCATCGGAAATTTGCTTCATCATCATTTCCTGATGAGGATCGCACATATCCAGTGCCGGGCGGACGTGAAGCACGCCGGCATCCACATGACCAAACATGCCATAACTCAGGCCATGGCTGTCCAGAAGCGCACGGAACTCGACGATATAATCGGCAAGATGTTCAGGTGGAACGGCCGTGTCTTCAACAAACGGGATCGGCTTGGCACGCCCTTTGGCATTGCCAAGTAAACCCACGGCTTTTTTACGCATGTTGTAGATGCGCTCGATCCCATCAAGATCGTCACAGAGCTGGTAGCCGATAACGCCGCCCTGCTGCGCTGCCATTAAGGTATCCAGACGGGCACAAAGCTGCGTCATTTGCCGATCGATCTGCTGGGCATCATCTCCGGCAAACTCCACAATATTCAGCCCCAGCATCTCTTTATCCGGAATATCCGTAATCAGCTCGCGTACGGAGTGCCAGACAATGTCTTCCCGCGCCAGATTCAGGACTTTGGAGTCAACCGTTTCTACCGACAGCGCCTGGGCTTCTACCATCAGCGGCGCGTTACGTAGCGCGGAATCGAAAGCGTCATACTTGATATTGACGACGCGCCGCACTTTGGGCAGAGGCGTAATATCCAGACGGGCTTCAGTGATAAACGCCAGCGTTCCTTCCGCGCCACATAACAGCCGCGTCAGGTCAAAGGTCTGCATATCATCGCTAAACACATGGCGCAGATCGTAACCGGTCAGGAAACGGTTAAGTTTGGGAAACTTTTCCAGAATCAGTTCGCGATGTTCACGGCAACGAGTCAGTACCTGCTGATAAATCCGGCCTTCGGGGGTTGGCGTTTGCGCCAGATGCTCTGCCAGCGCGGTGGGTACCGGCCGGGTATCCAGAATATCCCCGCCGAGCAGCACGGCCCGCAGGCCCAAAACATGGTCAGAGGTTTTGCCGTAGACCAGCGAACCCTGCCCGGATGCATCGGTGTTAATCATCCCGCCGAGCGTGGCTCGGTTACTGGTCGATAACTCTGGCGAAAAGAAGAAGCCAAAAGGTTTCAGGTAAGCATTAAGCTGGTCTTTTACCACGCCGGCTTCAACGCGTACCCATCCCTGTTCGGTATTGATCTCCAGGATGCGGTTCATGTGGCGCGACATGTCGACAATAATGCCCTGATTCAGCGACTGGCCGTTGGTGCCGGTGCCACCGCCGCGCGGGGTAAAGACCAGGCCTGAAAAGGGCGCTTCACCCGCAAGCCGGGCTATCAGGGCAACATCTGCCGTGGAACGCGGGAAAAGCACCGCATCGGGCAGAAGCTGATAGATGCTGTTGTCGGTGGAAAGCGAAAGTCTGTCGGCGTAACTGGTGGCGGTATCGCCAGTGAAACCCTGCGCTTTGAGGGTTTCAAGAAATGTCAGCACCCGCTGGATAAGACCCGGTGCCTGAGAAATCTGTGGGATCATTATTATGTGACCAAAGATGTTGGGTAGGTTTGCGTCTGTATCTTGCTTTACGCCTCAGTTTTATCACATTTCCAACGGCGCTGTCGTTTTTTCAGGGGAAGCTGAAACCATTTCTTTACAAGCCTGTATAAACGCCATGAAATGGCTCATGATTATGGGGCTCCGTTATCCCCTGAGTTGACGGATTCCAATGAGGTAATGCCTAAGATGAAAAGCCTGGAACGGCAGATAGATCTTCCCCAAATGTTATTCACATTGATGTTCATTTTACTCTTAATCGCCGCCTGTTTATGGGTGGTTCAGCCGTTCATATTGGGCTTTGCCTGGGCAAGCATGGTGGTCATCGCCACCTGGCCACTGATGCTGAAAATTCAGCGGCTGCTCTGGGGACAGCGCTTTCTGGCGGTGATTGTTATGACCATTCTGCTGCTGCTGTTGTTTATTATTCCGGTTGCCCTGCTGGTTAACAGCCTGATCGATAACAGCGCACCGGTTATCGCCTGGGCAACCCAGGGACATATGTTGCCAACCCTGAGCTGGCTTAACGATATTCCCATGGTGGGCGAGAAGCTGTATGCCAGTTACCAAAAACTGGTGGCGGGCGGCGGCGCGGCCATCATGGCAAAACTGCAGCCCTATGTGGGCCGCACCACCGGCTTCTTTGTTGCGCAGGCCGGACACTTTGGCCGCTTTATGATTCATCTGGCCGTGATGCTGCTGTTCAGCGTGCTGCTGTACTGGCGCGGTGAGCAAGCGGCGCTGGGTATTCGTCATTTTGCCTGGCGCATGGCGGGCAGACGGGGTGATGCCGCTGTGTTGCTGGCCGGACAGGCCGTACGCGCCGTCGCGCTGGGCGTGGTCGTTACCGCGCTGGTACAGGGCGTTCTGGGCGGCATCGGGCTGGCAGTCTCTGGCATCCCCTATGCCACCCTGCTGACCGTGTTGATGATTCTCTGTTGCCTGGTGCAAATCGGTCCTCTGCTGGTGCTGGTTCCCGCCATTATTTATCTCTACTGGAGTGGAGATACCACCTGGGGCACGGTACTGCTGATCTGGAGTTGCGTGGTCGGTACGCTGGATAACATTCTGCGTCCAGTGCTGATTCGCATGGGCGCGGATCTCCCCCTGATTTTGATTCTGTCCGGCGTCATCGGGGGATTAATCGCCTTCGGTATGATTGGCCTGTTTATTGGACCGGTTGTGCTGGCCGTTTCTTATCGACTGGTCTCCGTCTGGATGCATGAAGTGCCCGCCCCGAGCGCCGATCCCCTGCGGGTCGCAAAGGAATCATCCGAAGAACAGCCCTGATTCTTGATTTTATATGATTAGTAGTCGTTAAGTTGGCTGGCTGATTAAGATATCGCCAGCCATTTTTTCATTAGCGGATTTTAAGATAAAACGCATATTTCACGTCACTGGCCCATTCCTCACGCTAAAATGATTACTTTCTAAACATAATAACGGTCCGAAACGCTCTAGCCAGTCGTCAAAATATTATGTCCTTTAAACTAATAAGAGGATTCTTAAAGACGCCAGCGTGCCGTGTGAATAACATATTTCCTATGTTGGAAATCAACTTACTGGTTTCTAAACACCCTAATTTCCCCTGAGTAGCGTAAAGAATTGCTGTGTGTAGTCTTTGCCCATCCCCTGTGATGGGCTTTTTTTTGCCTGTCGAAAAGTGAAACCAAAAAGGCCAGCATTCGCTGGCCTTCAGGCAATAATCTTACCAATAACCTCAGGCGGTTTTGTTCAGGGCCGCCAGGCTTAACCAGGTTTCAACAACGGTATCCGGATTCAGTGACAGGCTGTCAATGCCCTGCTCCATTAACCAGGCAGCAAAATCCTGATGGTCGGAAGGTCCCTGACCACATATCCCAACGTATTTCCCCTGTTTTTTCGCCGCCTGAATTGCCATGGACAGTAACGCTTTTACCGCCTCATTCCGTTCATCAAACAAAGCTGAGACGACCCCGGAATCGCGATCCAGCCCCAGCGCCAGCTGAGTCATGTCATTAGATCCAATGGAGAAACCGTCAAAGTGTTGTAAGAACTGCTCGGCCAACAGCGCATTCGACGGTATTTCACACATCATAATGACCTTAAGCCCGTTCTCTCCGCGCTTCAGCCCCTGGCGACCTAACTCCTCCACCACCGCCTGAGCCTGATCGACCGTACGCACAAACGGCACCATGATCTCGACGTTGGTCAGTCCCATCTCGTTTCGTACCCGCTTCACCGCTTCGCACTCCAGCGCAAAACAGTCACGGAAGCTTTCGGACACGTAACGGCCCGCGCCACGGAATCCCAGCATCGGGTTCTCTTCTTCCGGTTCGTAACGTTCCCCACCCACCAGATTGGCGTATTCATTAGTTTTAAAATCCGACAGGCGCACAATCACCCGTTTTGGTGCGAAAGCCGCGCCCAGCGTCGCGATCCCTTCGGTCAGGCGAGCAATGTAGAACTCAACCGGATCGTCGAAGCCTTTCATCAACTGACGAATTTGCTTCTGCAACTCGGGGGTTTGCTGATCAAACTCCAGTAACGCTTTGGGGTGCACGCCAATCATGCGGTTGATGATAAATTCCAGACGCGCCAGCCCGACACCTTCGTTCGGCAGGCAGGCGAAATCAAAGGCGCGATCCGGGTTACCCACGTTCATCATGATCTTAAGCGGCAAATCCGGCATGGTATCGACCTGCGAACTGGTGACATCGAAGTCGAGCAGTTCGTCATAGACATAGCCAGTATCGCCTTCTGCACAGGAAACGGTGACGTTGTGGCCTTCTTTGAGGCGCTCTGTGGCATCGCCGCATCCCACTACCGCTGGAATACCCAGCTCACGCGCGATAATCGCAGCATGACAGGTACGGCCGCCGCGATTGGTCACAATGGCTGAGGCCTTTTTCATGATCGGTTCCCAGTCGGGATCGGTCATATCCGTCACCAGCACGTCGCCTTTTTCAATGCGGTTCATCTCGCTGATATCATGAATGACCTTAACCGGACCAGCACCAATACGGTGACCGATAGCGCGGCCCTCAATCACCACATTACCCTGCCCTTGCAGGCTGTAACGCTCCATCACCTGACCATTGGAACGCACAGTTTCAGGGCGCGCCTGGACGATAAACAGCTTGCCGGTATGGCCGTCTTTAGCCCACTCGATATCCATCGGACGTTTGTAGTGTTGCTCAATCAGCACCGCCTGATGGGCCAGCGCCTCAACTTCGTCATCGCTCAGACAGAAACGGTCGCGCTCGGCTTCCGCAACGTCTTCGATGCGCACCTGCTCGCCATGTTCCCGTGAGTCGGCGTAAACCATCCGCACTTTTTTCGAGCCCATGTTGCGACGCACGATGGCAGGACGTTTCGCGGCCAGCGTCGGCTTGTGCACATAAAACTCGTCAGGATTCACCGCTCCCTGCACCACCATTTCGCCCAGGCCCAGCGCGGCGGTAATAAACACCACCTGATCAAAGCCTGATTCCGTATCAATGGTGAACATCACACCGGATGAGGCCAGGTCAGACCGCACCATGCGCTGAATCCCCGCCGACAGCGCCACGCCGCGATGATCGTAGCCCTGATGGACGCGGTAAGAGATGGCACGGTCATTAAACAGCGAGGCATAAACGTGTTTCACCGCCACCATGACTGACTCAATACCCTGCACGTTCAGGAAGGTTTCCTGCTGTCCGGCGAAGGACGCATCAGGCATATCTTCAGCGGTGGCGGATGAACGCACGGCGAAGGACGCGTCTGCATCATCCGCAGAAAGTTGGTCATATGCCGAAAGAATGGCAGCTTCGAGTTCTGGCTGGAATGGGGTTTCGACTACCCACTGGCGTATTTGTTTACCTGCTTTCGCCAGTTGATCAACATCATCAATATTGGTGTCATCCAGCAAAGCATAGATACGCTGGTTCAGACCGCTCTGCTCAAGAAACTGATTAAAGGCCCAGGAAGTGGTGGCAAAACCATTCGGTACTGACACACCTAAAGATGACAAATTGGTAATCATCTCACCCAGAGAGGCATTTTTGCCCCCCACCCGATCAACATCATGCATGCCAAGCTGGTTGTACCAAAGTACTAAGGGCTGTTCGCCTTTATTGGACATTGAACTGATCCTTTATTAATGAATGGGCACATGGAAAATCCTGCTATTAACACATTCAGCCTGGCATAACGTCTGACGAAACACGATCTGTTGAATCGTTAAAGCAGATTCTCTGAGGCAGTTTCAGAATTGCGCCTTGTTTTTTGCAACGTTGCGCAAAGCAATCGTTTCTCAATAACACATTGATAATAAATCACTTATTATTTTTAGCGTCGCATATACCGCTTTTGTTGTTGCGCAACACGCGCCGCCCGTGTTTATCGCCAAAGGCCACGAGGTGAGGAAATATGCAGGCAGGAACAGGGATAGCCTTAGGCCGAAAAGGGAAAACCGGCTGGCACAGAATGAGAGAGCTACACTTGCGCCTGAAGGCATGGTTATATTGACTGAACCATCCAATTTTTATCACGACTTCTCTGCCCGAGGCACGACTCATGACCACTGACAGAAGCGTTTTCTATATTTCCGACGGCACAGCAATTACAGCCGAAGTGCTGGGCCACGCCGTGTTATCTCAGTTTCCGGTAAATACCACCAGCGTCACCCTGCCGTTTGTTGAAAACGTGCAGCGTGCGCAGGCGGTTAAGGCGCAAATCAATGCGCTTTACCAGCAAAGTGGCGTGCGCCCGTTGGTATTTTTTTCCATTGTGACGCCTGAAGTACGCGACATCATTGTTCAGAGTGAAGGCTTTTGTCAGGACATTGTCCAGGCGCTGGTCGCCCCACTTCAGCAGGAGCTGGGCCTGTCACCGGCACCGGTCGCGCACCGAACGCACGGGCTTGATGCCAGCAATCTGGGTAAATATGACGCCCGTATCGCGGCGATTGATTACACCCTGGCGCACGATGACGGCATCTCTCTGCGCGGTCTGGAAGATGCGCAGGTGATCCTGGTTGGCGTTTCCCGCTGTGGCAAAACGCCAACCAGCCTGTATCTGGCGATGCAGTTTGGTATCCGTGCTGCTAACTATCCGTTTATCGCCGACGACATGGATAATCTGAAATTGCCCCCCGCCCTGCGTCAGCATCAACACAAATTGTTTGGCCTGACAATCGACCCGGAACGCCTGGCGGCTATCCGACAGGAACGTGCGGAAAATACCCGTTATGCTTCTCTGCGCCAGTGTCGGCTCGAAGTGGGCGAAGTCGAAGCGCTGTTTCGCACTCACCAGATTCGCTATCTCAACAGTACCAATTATTCCGTGGAAGAGATCGCCACCAAAATCCTCGACATTATGGGCCTGACGCGCCGCATGTATTAATGATCCCCAGGCGGCGGAGCTGTAACGCGCCGCTGCCGCAATTTTACCGTGCATTGTCACGTTGTGGCTTGAATTCACAGGCTAATGGTTTATTGTGACCATCATCACTTCCCGGTATTTCACCGCTGCGAAGACAAAGCTTAGAGAACAACATGAATAAAACTGACGAACTGCGCACGGCGCGCATTGGCAGCCTGATTTCCCCTGCCAGTCTGGCAGCAGAACATCCGCTTTCACCTGCCATGGCCGACAACATCACCGCCGCACGCAAACGTATTGCCCGCATCCTCACAGGCGACGATCCCCGTTTACTGGTCGTCATCGGCCCCTGCTCCCTGCATGATCCGGTCGCCGCGCTGGACTACGCTCAGCGTTTAGTTGCCCTACGTGAACGTTATCAGGATCGGCTGGAAATCGTGATGCGCACCTATTTCGAAAAACCGCGTACGGTGGTCGGCTGGAAAGGCCTGATATCCGATCCCGACCTGGACGGCAGCTTTGATGTGAATCGCGGCATCAGTATTGCCCGCAAGCTTCTGATTGATATCAACGCGCTGGGCTTGCCGACCGCCACCGAATTCCTGGATATGGTGATCGGCCAGTTTATTGCTGACCTGATTAGCTGGGGCGCCATTGGTGCACGCACCACAGAAAGCCAGATCCACCGTGAAATGGCGTCGGCGCTCTCCTGCCCGGTCGGTTTTAAAAACGGTACGGATGGAAACGTGCGTATTGCCGTGGATGCCATTCGTGCATCCCGTGCCAGCCATATGTTTCTGTCGCCGGATAAGCAAGGTCAGATGACCATTTACCAGACCAGCGGTAACCCGCATGGCCATGTCATCTTACGAGGCGGTAAGCAGCCCAACTATCATGCCAGCGACGTAGCCGACGCCGCTGCCTGTTTAGATGAATTCGGTCTGTCGCCACAGTTGGTCATCGATTTCAGCCACGGCAACTGCCTGAAGCAACATCGCCGTCAGCGTGACGTCGCCATCGACGTCGCCGAACAGATTAAAAGCGGTTCGCGTGCGGTCGCCGGCGTGATGATTGAGAGTTTTATCGAGGAAGGCAATCAGAAAGTGGTGAGCGGTGAACCCCTGACCTACGGCCAGTCGATCACCGATCCCTGCCTGAACTGGCAAGACAGCGAAGACGTGCTCGCGCTGTTAGCGGACGCCGTTTCTCACCGTCTGTAAATCAGCTGGAGCAGCTTACCTCCAGCGTTTTGCCCCAGTCCGGCGGCCGTTGACGATATTCAGCGGCCGTCGCGTCACTAAAAGGCTGTTGAAGCGCCTGATGTAAACGCGCCAGTGCCCCGCTTTCGCCCTGTTCCGCCTCGTCTATGGCCTGTTGAGCAAGATAGTTACGCAGCACCACGGCGGGATTGGCCGCTTTCATCGCCTGCTGCCGTTCAGCATCGCCGATCTGCTCCTGCAATAAGCGGTTACGGTAATGCTGATACCAACGGTCAAAGGCGGGACGATCGATGAATTCATCTCGCAGCGGCGAACGGCTCTCAGCCTGCTGGGTCTCACTCAACAAACGAAACGTCAGCGTATAATCGCTGCGTTCCTGACTCATCAGGCCGAGCAAACCGGTCAGAATGTCATTATCGCCGGCATCTGCTGTCAGCAAGCCCAGTTTTGCCCGCATCCGCTCTCCCCATTCGCGCATCAGCTCATTTTCATAACCGCTCAGCGCCTGCCGGAGCTGTTCAGTCGTCAGCAACCCTGACAGCGCATGGGCCAGACGATTAAGATTCCACAAGCCAATCATGGGCTGATTTTCGAAGCTGTAGCGCCCTTGATAATCGCTGTGATTGCAGATGTAGTCTGGCTGGTAGTCATCCAGGAATCCGTAAGGACCGTAGTCGATGGTCAGACCGAGGATCGACATATTATCGGTATTCATTACACCATGAGCGAAGCCCACGCTTTGCCACTGAGCAATCAGCCGTGCAGTGCGCAGCACAATATCGGAAAACCACAGTTGATAACGATCGGCCTCGTCGACCAGGTGCGGCCAGTGATGACGAATGGCATAGTCCGCCAACTGCCTGACCTGTTCAGGTTGCTGGCTATAGAAGAAGTGCTCAAAATGACCAAAGCGTAGATGGCCTGGTGCAATGCGCATCAACATCGCGCCGCGTTCGGCGGTTTCGCGGTAAACGGGTTCATCGCTGATGGCAACGCTCAGCGCGCGCGTGGTAGGAATGCCCAGATGATGCAGCGCCTCAGAAGCCAGAAACTCGCGCACCGTTGACCGGACAACAGCCCGGCCATCGCCCATTCGTGAATACGGCGTCAGCCCTGCGCCTTTCAGATGCCAGTCGAGCCGGCGGCCGTCGTCCAGGTATTGTTCACCCAGTAACATACCGCGGCCATCGCCCAGTTGACCTGCCCAGACGCCAAACTGATGCCCGCTGTAAACCTGAGCCAGCGGTTGCATGCCAGGCAACAGCGCGGCGCCATACCAAACGCCATGCCCCTGCCCGGCAAAAAGATCGCTGTCCAGCGCCATCTCATTCGCCAGCGCTGCGTTGTGGTACAACAGTCGACCGCCTGCAAGCGGCGTAGGATGTAACGCGGTGTAGCTGCCCGGAAGCTCACGGAACCAGCTATTGTCAAAGACCATTATTTCTCCCCAACGACACCGGGTATCGTGTGATAAAACCCACAGTGTAGCGTTGATGGCCAGGATTGGACAGGCGACAGTCGTGCGGGTATCAGGGCGTGTGCAGGAATTGTTCGGAGTAGATTAAGGTCTCGAAGGCGTCTGATTTTACGACCGGAAACAGCGAGCCCTGGAGATGGACATTGCTGAGTTGACTCACCTTATCCAGTAACATTTCATCATCCACACCGCAAATAATCATCCGATCACAATGGGGCCGGAAATTATCGATGATGCTTTGCATAAATGGTAAAAAAGAAGCACGTTTAGAAAGGGCGTGAATAAAGTGTTTATCCAGCCTGATGCAGCTAAACAGATTATCGTAAACCGCTGTTGTCGATGATTTCCCTGCGCCAAAGTGGGACAAGGACAATTTAAACTCACGATTTAATGCCGCGATTAATGGATTATTTTTTCCCAAATTTAGCGAGAGAAACGTTTCGCTGATATCGAGCATTAAAAAAGGAAGCTGTTTTATTTTACGGGTCACAAACTCACTTTCGAGAAGGGTGTTCGCCATGCCTTCATCCACAGGCATAAAAGCCAGTAGGTGATGGCTTTCGAAAAACGTCTGGTGCTTTTCCAGCAGGGAAATCTGACGCTGCAGCAGGCGCAGGCGCTGTGTTTCATCGAGCTGAGGCAACAGGACATCCTGCGGCAACGTGATCGGCGCACTCTCATGCACGAACTGTGTAGCCAGCTCAATTGCGGTTAAGTGCCCTTCCTGAGAGCAGGCGGCATAAAACCAAATTTCCGACTGATAGTCGGCAGATAGGTGAATTTTCATTTTACAGCCAGAATATGTGGCGATAGTGCATCGTATATGATTAAAAACAGGCTGGCAATAGTAGCAAAGGACTGATGAGATGGATATTTTTATCGCTTCATTATCGTTAGGCTAAAAAAATAAACCTTAAGCCAAATAAATTCCCAAATAATTCTGTTAACGATGAAAAACATTCTTAGGTCCGGCGGTATAAATAAAAAGAGTAAGTTAAATCCGAATGAGTAATAATTTTTCAGGTCCGCTATTTTTCTGATTTAACCCCTACAAATCTGCTGGGCTTGCAGGCAGAAAATTAGATGCGGCGCGCCTGCCAAAATACTTTTCGCCAGTAGACATTATCCAGCGAAGAGCGAATCACCCCCTGGCTGGTGGAGGCATGAATGAAAGCGTTATCCGTATCATAAATGCCTACGTGCAAGCCATTCTCGCCGCTGCCGGTTTTGAAGAACACCAGGTCACCGGGCAAGAGGTCATCTTTGCTGATGCGCGTTCCAATGTCGCTTTGTGCCGCGGTGGTGCGTGGAAGTTGCAGATCAAACTTATCGCGGAATGTCAGGTAAACAAAGCCAGAGCAGTCCACGCCACCGCGGCTCATCCCGCCATAACGGTAAGGCGTTCCTCGCCAGTTACCCAGTTGATCGTTAAGTTGCGCTATTACAGTGATGGAGTCAGAGAGGCGACCATTAATGGGCGGCGCATGATGGCTACAGCCCACCAACAGCAAAACGAATAACAGCAACCCCGTGCGCATCACAGCTCATCCTTAATAAATAATAACCAAATTACTGTAGCGGCAAAGCGCGCCAGGTGGCAAGTATCAGGGCAAAACAGTCAGCAGAGGCCGACCGTCTAACATTAACTGGCGGAACGGAATGCCATACAGGGGCGAAAGCTGTTCCGGCCGAAGGACGTCTGCTGGCTCACCCTGTAATACCACCTGGCCCTGATGTAACAACCAAACCTGCGTTGCGTGCCATAAACTGTGGTTAAGGTCGTGGCTGCTGGCGACCACGCAAACGCCAGCCTGGCAGAGTTCACCAATCAGATCATCGACCGCTTTCTGCTGCGCAATATCCAGCGCCGTCATGGGTTCATCCAGGATCAGCAACTGACCATGGGCGTTGATCTGCGGATCGATTTGCACCATGACCGCAGCAATCCGCACCCGCTGCCACTCTCCACCGGAGAGCCGGGTCAATGGCCAGGCTAATTTGTCATCCAGTTGCAGCCGCGACAGTATTGAGGCTAACCGAGCGTCGTGAGGTAAAGCGGGAGACGGGAGATGCAGGCGAAGATAGTGATAAACCGGCATCTGTCCCGGGGGCAACTGTTGCTGGGGCAGCCAGCTGCGCACCCTGGCCAGCGCCGGGCCTTTCCAACTGGACAGCGGGTTATTCAGAAGCGTCGCCTTGCCGGTAACGGGTTCCAGTCCGGCCAGCGCGGAGAGCAAAGTACTCTTCCCTGCGCCATTCGGCCCCACCAGATGCACCCACTGCCCGGCCTGCAGGGTGCCAGTTACCGGTTGCAGCCGTCCGGGAACGGCTGCATTTTCCAGGCTCAGCAACATTTATTTTGCCAGTGCCTGCTTGATGGTTTCGAGAATAATCGGATCTTCTGGTGACATATCCGGAGAGAAACGCTGAATGACACTGCCATCCCGACCAATCAGGAATTTTTCGAAGTTCCACAGGATATCGCCTGGGACTTTGGGCGCACGTCCTTTACTTTCCATGCGCTCATAAAAACCACTCTCTTCCGGGCGAACCGCCTCAGGTTTTGCCGCCACCAGCTGTGCATAAAGCGGGTGACGATGCTCACCATTGACGTCACACTTTTCGAACATCGGAAAGGTCACACCATACGTGGTGCTGCAAAAGGTTTTGATCTCTTCACTACTGCCCGGCTCCTGCTCCAGAAACTGGTTGCAGGGGAAACCCAGCACGCTGAAGCCCTGCTCATGCCAGGCTTTATGAATGTTTTCCAGCGCTTCATATTGTGGCGTTAAGCCGCACTTAGAGGCCACGTTAACGACCAGCAGCACCTGTCCCTGCCAGGATGACAGCGAGGTTTTCTCACCATCCAGTGTAACCAGTTCAGTTTGATAAATGCTCATACGGAGTTCCTGTGGTTAATGCAAGTATGCCAGCTAAAGCTGACGCGACGATTTGACTAACAGTACGATAAACAGCGGTGCGCCCAGGGTTGCCGTGACGACACCGATAGGTAACTCGGCAGAAACCAGCGCCAGGCGGGCAATAATATCGGCGCCAAGCAACACGCTGGCTCCCGCCAGCGCGGAGGCTGGCAACAGGGCACGGTGATCGTTCAGGCCTGCCAGCCGCAGCAGATGGGGAATCACCAGACCAACAAAGCCGATTGCCCCGGCAAGGGCAACGCTGACCCCGACCAGCCAGCCCATCGCTAATACCAGTAAATTACGCCAGTAAAACAGGGACAGCCCCAACTGGCGTGCTGAGGTTTCCCCCAGCGCTAACAGGTTGAGTACCCTGGCCGCCGAGGTTAACGCCAGGATAACCGGCAGCAGCGCCAGCATCATCCAGCCATAGCGCCAGTCGATGCCGCTGAAGCCGCCCATCATCCAGTACATTAACTGTCGCAGGTCGAGGCTGCTGCTGAAATACACCGCCCAGGTCATGATGGCGCTGCAGATAATGCCCAGCGCCACGCCAGTAAGCAGCAAACGCGTGACGGATAAGTGACGATGGGCAAAGTGCAGCAGGATAAGCGTGATCACCAGCGCACCGGCCATCGCCGAAACGCTGAGGCTCCAGAGTGAACCGCCGCCAAACAGCACCGCCGCCACCAGACCAATGCCCGCGCCGTTGGAGACGCCAAGCAGCCCCGGTTCGGCCAGGGGATTAGTAAACAGCGCCTGCATGACAACGCCGCTCAGCGCCAGCGCCGCGCCAACCAGTATGACCGCAAGGCTGCGCGGCAGGCGAAGCTGACCGACGAACAGTCTGCCGCTGTCGCTAAACCACTGGGATGGGCTTATCCAGCTTTCACCCGCACACAGGCTGATCATAAATAAGACAAGCAACGTGCCACTCAGACCCAAAAGCCAGGTCCTGCTGCGACGATCGCGTTGAAGCGCAAGTTGTTCAAGCTGGGACATAAGCCGGATTAGCCAGGATAACAGAGGGTTGATTGTAAAAGGATTGCAAAAAAAAGAAATGAAAAAGGCCGCTTGCGCGGCCTTTTTAAAACACTGGGATCAGTCACTGTCTTTTGGTGTGGCGTTCTCAACGCGACTTTTAAGCTTCTGCCCTGGACGGAATGTCACTACGCGACGCGCAGTAATTGGAATATCCTCTCCCGTTTTTGGGTTTCTGCCTGGACGTTGGTTTTTGTCACGCAGGTCAAAATTACCAAACCCCGACAGTTTAACCTGTTCTCCATTTTCCAAAGCGCGGCGAACCTCTTCGAAAAACAACTCCACTAACTCTTTTGCATCACGTTTGCTCAGCCCGAGTTTTTCAAACAGGTATTCTGACATCTCAGCTTTTGTAAGCGCCATAGGTTCAATCCCTCAAGGTTGCCTGGAATCGCTCTTTTAATGCCGCAACGCATTTGGCAACCGTCGCGGCAATCTCCTCTTCTTCGAGTGTCCGGCTGGTATCCTGCAAAATCAGGCTGATTGCGAGGCTCTTATAGCCCTCGGAAACACCCTTACCTCGGTACACGTCAAACAAGTTTACGCCAACTACCTGATTTACGCCAACTTTCTTACACTCCGCGATGATATCTGCTGCAGGCACGTTTTCGGCCACAACAACAGCGATATCACGACGGTTTGCCGGGAAGCGTGAAATCTCTTGCGCATCAGGCAGGACGCGGTCTGCGACCTTATTCCAAAGCAGTTCAAAGACTAAGGTACGACCGTTGAGATCCAGCTTACGTTCAAGTTCGGGATGAACCACTCCGATAAATCCGATTCGTTCATCGTGTAAATAAATTGCCGCACTTTGTCCAGGATGCAACGCCGGATTCGCTTCAGCGCGGAAGCTAATCGCATTCATCTTGCCGGTTAAATCCAGCAGCGACTCTAAATCGCCTTTCAAATCATAGAAGTCAACGGTCTGGCGCGCCAGGTCCCAATGTTCTTCATAGCGGTTGCCACTCAGCACGCCTGCCAGCATCAAATCCTGGCGAATACCGAGATCCGCCTGCGTATCAGGCACAAAGCGCAGGCCGCTCTCAAACAGGCGCACGCGGCTCTGCTGACGGTTCTGGTTATACACCACCGCGCTGAGTAAGCCGGTCCACAGTGACAGACGCATCGTGGACATATCGCTGGAGATCGGGCTTGGCAGCAGCAGTGCCTCTTCACCCGGATGCAGCAACTGCTGCACCTTCGGGTCCACGAAGCTGTAGGTGATCGCTTCCTGATAACCTTTGTCTACCAGCAGCATCTTCGCCCGCTTCAGCGACAGGTTCGCTTCACGGTGCTTCGTCATCACCAGGCCAGCATGGACAGGCACATCCGGGATGTTGTTGTAACCATAAATACGGGCGATCTCTTCCACCAGGTCTTCTTCGATAGCCATATCGAAGCGCCAGGTCGGTGCCACTGCACGCCATTCACCGTTACCTACGCTGACCTGACAGCCCAGGCGCGTTAAAATGTCGGTTACCTGCTCATCGCTGACCACATGACCAATTAACCGATCCAGCTTTTCACGACGCAGCGTGATAGTCGCGGGCTGTGGTAATGCGTCCGCCGACGTCTGATCGATAACCGGCCCCGCTTCACCGCCGCAAATGGTCAGCAGCAACTGGGTGGCGCGCTCCATCGCCTTATGCTGCAGCGCGGCATCCACACCGCGCTCGTAGCGATGGGAGGCATCGGTATGTAAGCCATAGCGACGAGCACGGCCCGCAATCGCCAGGGGTTCAAACCAGGCGCTCTCCAGTAAAACATTTTGCGTTTCCGCGTTTACACCGGAATGTTCACCGCCGAAAATGCCGCCCATCGCCAGGGCTTTCTGGTGATCGGCAATAACCAGCGTATCGCTGCTGAGTTTAACCGCGGTGCCATCCAGTAACGTCAGCGCTTCACCGTCTTTCGCCATGCGTACCACGATTCCGCCGTCAATGCGGTCGAGATCGAAAGCGTGCATGGGCTGACCCAGCTCAAGCAATACATAGTTAGTGATGTCGACCACCGGATCGATAGAGCGAATACCACAACGACGCAGTTTCTCTTTCATCCACAGCGGTGTGGCAGCGGCAACGTTAATGCCTTTAACGACCCGGCCTAAATAACGTGGACAGGCTGCGGTCGCCTCGACATTGATCGGGACAGTATCAGAAATCGTCGCTGCAACCGGCTCAATGGCAGGTGCGTTAAGCGGCAGGCTGTTCAGTACCGCCACATCACGGGCAATACCAATAATTCCCAGGCAGTCGGCGCGGTTAGGCGTGACGCTGATTTCAATGGTGTTGTCGTCCAGCTGCAGGTAGTCACGAATATCTGTGCCAACCGGTGCATCGGCGGGCAATTCGATAATGCCACTGTGATCGTCGGAAATACCCAGCTCCGAGAACGAACACAGCATGCCTTCCGACGGTTCGCCACGCAGCTTGGCCGCTTTAATTTTAAAATCGCCCGGCAGCACAGCACCCACGGTGGCGACCGCAACTTTCAGGCCCTGACGGCAGTTTGGTGCGCCGCAGACGATATCCAGCAGACGATCGCCGCCGGTATTAATTTTGGTCACGCGCAGTTTGTCAGCATTAGGATGCTGACCGCACTCCACGACTTCGCCAACCACAACACCGTGAAACGCGCCCGCGACCGGCTCAACGCCGTCCACTTCCAGGCCGGCCATGGTGATCTGTTCAGATAAGGCTGCACTGTCAAGGGCGGGATTTACCCATTCGCGTAACCAGAGTTCACTGAATTTCATTGGATAACCTGCCCTTACTTAAATTGTTTGAGGAAACGTAAATCATTTTCGAAGAATGCGCGCAAATCGGTCACGCCGTAGCGCAGCATGGTCAGGCGCTCCATGCCCATGCCAAAGGCAAAGCCTGAATAGATTTCCGGATCGATACCGACATTACGCAGGACATTCGGATGCACCATGCCGCAACCCAGCACTTCGAGCCACTTGCCATTTTTACCCATGACATCCACTTCCGCGGACGGTTCGGTAAATGGGAAATAGGAAGGACGGAAACGAATCTGCAAGTCTTCCTCAAAGAAGTTGTTCAGGAAATCGTGCAGCGTGCCCTTCAGGTTGGTGAAGTTGATATTTTTATCAACGATCAGACCTTCCATTTGATGGAACATCGGCGTGTGCGTCTGATCGTAGTCGTTACGATAAACTCGGCCCGGTGCAATAATGCGCAGCGGTGGCTGCTGGTTCTTCATGGTACGGATTTGCACGCCAGAGGTTTGGGTACGCAGCAGACGCGTGGCATCGAACCAGAAGGTGTCATGATCGGCGCGCGCCGGGTGATGGCCTGGGATATTGAGTGCATCGAAGTTATGATAATCGTCTTCAATTTCCGGCCCCGTAACGACCGCAAAGCCCAGTTCGCCAAAAAAGGTTTCAATACGATCGATGGTACGGGTAACCGGATGCAGGCCGCCGTTCTCGATACGACGTCCCGGCAGGGAGACGTCGATGGTTTCTGCCGCCAGACGCGCGTTGAGCACCGCTGACTCCATCTCTTCTTTACGCGCGTTCAGGCGTTCCGTTACCTGCTGTTTGGCTTCGTTAATCACGGCACCTGCGGCAGGACGCTCTTCCGCTGGCAGCTCGCGCAGTGTGGTCATCTGCAGTGTCAGATGCCCTTTCTTCCCCAGATATTCGACGCGCACCGCGTCAAGGGCGGCGATATCGGTCGCCCCATCGATGGCCGCCGTGGCGTTCGCCACCAGTTCTGCTAGTTGGGACATGTTTTCCTCTTTTTCCAGTCAGGCTGGTTAGTACGTGTTGGGACCTGGCGGTCCAATATGCCAGCGCCAAAAACAAAAAAAGCCTCCACGTGGGAGGCTTTCAGCGCGATTTTTCGTTTCTTTTCTTATGCGCAAAAGCCCCTGATTGTCAGGCGCTAAAGTAAAAAAAGAAACGGAAAATAGCAGCATTCATGCTTGCGTTACCTTGTCGTGATTCTCAACGGCACTATTGAAATGCGCAGCGGTGAAAAAGTCAAACTTTTGCTCAGGTTACAGATAATAAAAAAGGGAGCAAGCTCCCTTTTTCAACTGACTTACGCCAGCGCTGATTTCGCTTTTTCTACCAGTGCAGTAAATGCCACTTTGTCGAATACGGCGATGTCGGCCAGGATTTTACGGTCAATTTCAATGGCTGCTTTTTTCAGACCATTGATGAAACGGCTGTAAGACATACCGTTCTGACGCGCCGCTGCGTTGATACGCGCGATCCACAGCTGACGGAACTGACGCTTACGTTGACGACGGTCGCGGTAAGCATACTGACCAGCTTTAATAACAGCCTGGAAGGCAACGCGGTAAACACGTGAACGTGCACCGTAGTAACCTTTAGCTTGTTTTAAGATTTTTTTGTGACGTGCGCGAGCAACTACACCACGTTTTACACGAGCCATTTAGCTCTCCTGTTTAATATTCTGAATTAATTAAAAAATTTACTTATGCGTACGGCAGGCAGGCGATAACCAGACCCAGATCGCCTTTAGACACCATGCCTTTCGGACGCAGGTGACGTTTACGCTTAGTAGATTTTTTAGTCAGAATATGACGCAGGTTTGCGTGTTTACGCTTGAAGCCGCCAGAAGCGGTCTTCTTGAAGCGCTTAGCCGCGCCACGTACAGTTTTAATCTTTGGCATTTTTAAAAATATCCACTTCGCATTGTTGATAACATGACCCAGACAGGCGAACAACAAACCGCGCAACGCAAGCGCTGCGCGGCCATTGCTACTTGAATGCCTACTGTTTCTTCTTAGGAGCGAGCACCATGATCATCTGGCGGCCTTCGATCTTCGAAGGGAAGGATTCGACAATGGCCAAATCCAGATCTTCACACAGGTCTTTACGGACGCGGTTAAGCACTTCCATACCGATCTGCTGGTGCGCCATCTCACGACCGCGGAAACGGAGCGTGATTTTAGCTTTATCGCCATCTTCCAGAAAGCGAATCAGGTTGCGTAGTTTGACCTGATAGTCGCCATCATCGGTTCCAGGACGGAATTTGATTTCCTTAACCTGAATAACTTTTTGCTTCTTCTTCTGTTCCTTAGAAGATTTGCTTTTTTCATAGAGGAACTTGCCGTAATCCATAATTCGGCAGACCGGCGGTTCGGCGTTCGGGCTAATTTCGACTAAGTCGCCACCCGCTTCCTCGGCTTTTTCCAAAGCTTCGCGTAATGTGACAATGCCAATCGGCTCACCATCCATGCCTGTTAAGCGCACTTCGGTCGCGCGGATTTCACTGTTAATTTTGTTCGGACGCGTAGGTAGTACTCGTTTTCCGCCTTTAATACTTTATTCCTCCAATTGTTGAAGATTTCGGCTGCGAACCTCTTGTTGCAACTTCTCAACAAACACATCGACATCCATCGACCCAAGGTCTTTTCCACGGCGGGTGCGAACGGCAACTTTGCCAGCTTCCACCTCTTTATCACCGCAGACCAACATATAAGGGACGCGACGTAATGTGTGCTCGCGGATTTTAAAGCCTATCTTCTCATTTCTCAAGTCTGCTTTCACACGAATGCCAGCATTCTGCAATTTACGTGTCAAAGTCTCAACATATTCTGCCTGACCGTCGGTAATATTCATTACCACAGCCTGCATCGGTGCCAGCCAGCTTGGGAAGAAACCCGCGAACTCTTCGGTCAAAATACCGATGAAGCGCTCCATCGATCCCAGAATCGCACGGTGAATCATCACCGGGGTCTGACGATCGTTGTTTTCTCCCACGTAGGTAGCATCCAGGCGTTTAGGCAGGGAAAAGTCTAGCTGAACTGTTCCACACTGCCAGGCGCGGTCAAGGCAATCGTATAGTGTAAATTCAATTTTAGGGCCATAAAACGCACCCTCACCCGGCTGATATTCAAACTCAATGTTGTTTTCATTGAGCGCCGCAGCCAGGTCTTCTTCTGCACGATCCCAGGTTTCATCAGAACCGATGCGCTTTTCAGGACGCGTGGACAGTTTCACCACGATCTTTTCAAAGCCAAAGGTGCTGTACATGTCGTAAACCATGCGGATACAGCTGTTAACTTCAGTACGCAGCTGGTCTTCAGTACAGAAAATATGGGCATCATCCTGGGTAAAGCCACGAACACGCATCAGACCGTGCAAAGCACCTGATGGTTCATTACGGTGGCAGCTACCGAACTCAGCCATACGCAGCGGCAAATCGCGATAGGATTTTAACCCCTGGTTAAAAATTTGCACGTGCCCCGGGCAGTTCATTGGTTTGATGCAGTACTCACGGTTCTCAGATGAGGTCGTGAACATCGCATCTTTGTAGTTTTCCCAGTGACCCGTTTTTTCCCACAGGACGCGATCCATCATAAACGGACCTTTAACTTCCTGATACTGGTACTCTTTTAGCTTACTACGGACGAACACTTCCAGCTCGCGGAAAATAGTCCAGCCGTCATTATGCCAGAAAACCATGCCCGGCGCTTCTTCCTGCATATGGTAAAGGTCGAGTTGCTTACCAATCTTACGATGGTCGCGCTTCGCCGCCTCTTCCAGACGCTGCAGGTAAGCTGCCAACTGTTTCTTGTCTGCCCATGCTGTACCGTAGATACGCTGCAGCATTTTGTTATCGCTGTCACCGCGCCAGTAAGCACCCGAAATTTTCTGCAGTTTGAAATGATGGCAGAAACGCATATTCGGCACGTGCGGGCCACGGCACATATCGACGTATTCTTCATGATGATAGAGCCCTGGGCGATCATCATGACTGATGTTCTCATCCAGGATGGTGGTCTTATAGACTTCACCGCGCGCAGCAAAGACATCACGCGCTTCCTGCCAGCTGACTTTTTTCTTCACCACATCGTAGTTGGTCTCGGCCAACTGATGCATGCGTTTTTCCAGCAGCTCGATATCTTCCTGCGTCAGGGTACGATCGATATCGACGTCATAATAGAAGCCATTGTCGATAACTGGACCAATCGCCATTTTCGTATCGGGCCACAGTTGCTTAATGGCATGGCCTAACAGATGCGCGCAAGAGTGGCGAATAATCTCAAGACCCGCTTCGTCTTTTGCTGTGATAATGGCAACAGACGCGTCTTCGGTGATGGGATCAACCGCATCAACCAGTTCACCGTTAACCCGTCCAGCGATACAGGCTTTTGCCAGACCGGGACCAATATCAAGCGCGATGTCCATAACGCTGACAGGGCGATCGTACGAACGCTGACTGCCATCAGGAAGCGTAATTACAGGCATAGAATGTCCTTAGTTGCAGTGGTAAGCCACACGAAAGCTTACATACAAAATTGAGTAGTTTTATTGACCTGGCGGTATATCAGACCCACATTGTCGGAATGTCGCCAGGAGTGTAATGCGGGACGGATAATAGCAGTTTTCAGGCGCGAGCAAAACCCATGCGTTTTACGCTAACCCTCAGAGAGATCAAAAAAAAGCGGCCAGGCACTCTGCCAGACCGCGATTGATCAGCCATTGTGAACGCGCATTACATTGCGTAGGACAGCATGACTGAGGTTCGGGTATCGGTATGGTCTGGCGCAGAAGCCGGTGGGTTGTTGTTCCAGGTCACGTTATAAGCCAGTTTCAGGGCAAAGTGATCGTTGATGGCAACCTGCAAACCGGTTTCTGAGTTGACCGTGGTATCTTCGCCCAGTGAACTCAGCACAGATACGCCCTGAATAAACTTGGTCGTATCGGTCAGTTGCCACTGGTAGCTCACCGCACCGTAGGCCAGGCCTTGGGTTTTGTGATCGCCGCCGCGGTAATCATCGTAACGTACGCCCGGACCGAATTCAGCACGCAGCGAATGCACCGGACCATTCAGAATCTGACGACCGTAACCGGCGGTCAGCACATCACGGGAATCATAGCCGTTGTAACGGTCGCTTAACCAACTCGCCTGACCGAACAGATAGTCATAGGCGCTCATGTTGTAACGGGAACGTGCGCCAACGTTATAGGTTTCAGAAGAGCGCTCATCGTTAGCAGAGGTGTTTGCGGCATTGCCCCACAAGCTGTAGGCCATTGATTCTGTGTACCAGGTCATATTGCTTTGTGCGGTCAATGATGAACTGGTGGTGTTACCACTTTGTGCCAGGTAACCCGCAGAGGCAGAACCTTCAAAAGGCTTTTTAGCCGTGGATGGGTCATCCATTGCGGTAAAGACCGCATTATCGGCCAGCGCCTGGTGACAAAACGCTCCGGCAGAGAGCAAAAGAACAGCAGACAGCTTGTTAAAGGCTTTCATTAAATGTGATCCGTGCGGCAGTTTTAAAAACGAAGATTCTGAAGGGTTTCCCAATGCGATCAATGCAATTTACGGTAACTTTTGTAAAAAAACATGAATTCGCTCAGAACGGCATACATTAGCGTAACGCCGTGCATTCACTGGGCGTTAACCTGATTTCGGCGCGCATTATAGAGCCATTTTTACCAAATGGCATCTGTTCATTTACAAGATTTACATTGGGTTTCTTTCGCACTCCCGCCGTGACTTGCGCACAGATTGATCTGATTTTTAGGCTCATCTCCTTCATTATTCGCCTGTTTTTTCGCCATGTACTACGCTGTGTGTTATTTAACCATGTCGAGGTGCAAAATGAGTAACGGGGATTTACACCGCTATGTCGTCACGTTTCATTATCAGGAAAGCGGACTCGCTGACGTTCTGACACTAACCGGCGCGCTGACATCAGGCGGCTTCTCTACCACGTTGATGGATGATAAGGGGAACCCCCACGAGCTTGGCACCAACAGTTTTGGCATCGTCACCACGCTTACACACGAAGATTTAAAACAGCAAGCCATTGCTGCTGGCGAAAGCGCGCTGGGACAGAAACCCGACGTTACGTTGACCACGCTTGAAGATTTTCTGCGCGACGCTGCCCGTTCGCCAGAATAGTCTGTGCGCAAGCGCAGATTTTCGAGAGAGGTTACAGGTTACAATCGAACTCAGGCAGCGAATAAAGAGGATAACCCGATGTGGTCAGCCATTAGTCGTCTGTTAAACGAGCCATTTGGTCATGCCGATATTACCCAACGTCTTGAACTTCCCGGTGGGGACGTACATCCTGCCTGGCTGATTCGCTATGGCGACCAGGATGTATTTGTAAAATGTAACAGCCGCGACAAGGTGACGCTTTTCAGTTGGGAAGCCGATCAACTCGCCCTGCTGCGCCGAACGCAGACTGTCCGTGTGCCGGAAGTATACGGCGTCGGCAGCGATCGGGATTACAGTTTCATTCTGCTGGAGTACATCAAGCCTGAGCCTCTCGACGCGCACAGCGCGCATCAGTTAGGACAGCAGCTGGCGCGCCTGCATCAGTGGAGCGAGCAGCCCCAGTTCGGTCTTGATTTTGACAATAACCTGACGACCACGCCACAACCTAACAGCTGGCTACGGCGCTGGTCTGCTTTTTTTGCAGAACAGCGCATCGGCTGGCAGCTGCAAATCGCCGCAGAGAAAGGCATCCTGTATGGCGATACCGATCTGATTGTCGACTGCGTGCAGCGAACGCTGGCATCACATCATCCCCAACCTTCTCTGCTCCATGGCGATCTGTGGCCCACCAATTGCGCAGCCAGCCAGAGTGGGCCATGGATTTTTGATCCGGCCTGTTACTGGGGAGATCGGGAATGTGACCTGGCCATGCTGAGCTGGTTTAACGATCTGCCCAGAGAAATCTTTGACGGTTATAACCAGACCTGGCCGTTACCGGATGGCTTCTCACAGCGCCAGCCGGTCTATCAGCTTTATTATCTGCTAAATCGGGCGAACGTCTTTGGCGGCAACTGGCTGGGAGCCGCGCAGCTTGCCGTAGGTCAGTTACTGGATGATGATGCACTGGCGGCCGGTCAGGCTAAACCGGCCTGACCGGTTACAGAAAACCCAGCAGAGAAAGCAGGAAATATCCCGCGATGGCAATCACCACCGGCAGAATATAGAGCGGGAAAATCTGCAGGAAAATGGTGTGGCGAGGTACGCGCACCTTCTCTTCTAACTGCTGACGTGTGCGCCCTTCACTGCCCTTAGCCTGTTCAAGAATCATCTGGTCTTCAATGCCTTCCCGCACGTGGCGCGCCTGGCGTCCCATGCGGGAACCTGAAGCTTCCAGCGCCAGACCGACGAAGATCAAAATATAGACAAGCCAGAATCCCAGATTCATCTGCCCGTTAAAGTCCGGCACAGGTGAGTTATGCCAGAAAACGTTCAGGAACGGCGTATTAAAACGAATCATGTCGACCATAACATGAATAAAATCAAGCATAACGGCATCAATGCCAGGCTTCTTTTCACTGTGCTTAAATAAAAAACTCAGCAGTGAGATTATTGTGGATACTAACGCCAGTAAAAAAACTATCCAGCCGACGACACGCTTAAGGATGGCAATGCGGCCAGCCTGTTGATAGGTCATGATATCTCCTGAACCCAAAATCCTGTTAGCCTCTAGTCTACCTGCCCTTAGGGCGTTTTCCCAAAAAAAAGCGCGGGCTGCGCCCGTAATGCCTCTCCTGAGCGAGCCTCCCCCGTTCGTGATAAAGTAGGCCGTCATGTTTACGGGAGAGCCTCATGCCTTACCACCGCCCTGTTTATGCTGCTTTATTTGATATGGATGGATTGCTGATCGATTCGGAACCGCTTTGGGACAGAGCCGAAATGGATATCTTTTCAACCCTGAATCTCGATCTGACGCGCCGCCATGAGCTCCCCGATACACTGGGGCTGCGCATCGACCAGACCGTGCGCATGTGGTACGAAACCCTGCCCTGGTCAGGGCCGAGCCAGCAAGAAGTGACTCAGCGCATTATCGCCCGCGCGATGGAACTGATCGCCACGCAGCGCCCGCTGCTACCCGGCGTTGAATCCGCACTCACACTCTGTAAACAGCACGGCCTGAAAATCGGCCTTGTCTCGGCTTCGCCACTGTTTATGCTGGAAGGCGTGCTGGAAATGTTCAACCTGCGCCATTATTTTGACGTGCTGTCATCGGCGGAGAATCTGCCCTACAGTAAGCCGCATCCGCAGGTGTATTTACATGCTGCCGACGCGTTGCGTATCGATCCGCTTCACTGTGTCGCCCTGGAAGACTCTGTCAACGGAATGGTCGCGAGCAAAGCGGCGCGCATGCGCGCGGTTGTCGTCCCGGCTGCCGCGCATCAGGACGATGCCCGCTGGTCGCTGGCCGATGTTAAGCTGAGCAGCCTGACACAACTGACGCGCACGCATTTACTGGGTTAATTGTGGCTACGCTGTAACCTGTTGCACAACCTTAAAAAATTAACGCTTCGTTACAGCGTCACGGGTTCTCATTTACTGGATAAATCCCTATACTGGATGCATCGACAGTTTTTCTTGCAGCCAGGTTTTATCATGACGGCCGAGGGCCATATCTTTTTTGCTGTTGCCAGCGCTATTTTCGCTAAACGGGCCGAACTTACCCCAGTGATGGCGCATGCCGACTGGTGGCATTTGATTCCGGCCACGCTACTGACCTGCCTGCTTCCCGATATCGACCATCCTAAATCCCTGTTAGGACAGCGGCTGCGCTGGCTGTCGCACCCTATTGCGCGGGTGTTTGGCCATCGCGGATTTACCCACAGCCTGCTTGCCGTGGCAGCCAGCCTGTGGCTGTTCCAGATCAACGTGCCGAAAAGCTGGCCTGTCCCGGCGGATGTGTTGCAGGGCATGACGCTCGGTTATCTGAGCCATATTGTGGCTGATATGCTCACCCCCGCCGGCGTTCCCCTGCTCTGGCCCTGCCGCTGGCGTTTTCGCCTGCCAGTGCTTAACAGTCAGAAAGGCAATCAGCTGGAGCGTACGCTTTGTCTTTGCCTGATTGGTTATGCCTTATGGTTCCCGCTGGGGATGCCGTCGTTTGGCGAAAATGGCTGGCCGGCCCAGGTATTTGATACGCTGCAAAACGGCGTCAGTCGTCTCATCTCTGCGCAATCAGAACGCTAAGCCGGGAGCAAAACAGTCCCGGTTATAAGCTATTCCATTTGGATATAAGATTGCGCCATTTCTAACTGTTACCATTTCCGAATACGTATCTTTACGATCACTATCTTTGCCGCTCTCCTACCAGGGAATGCTGCATAACTTCGGAGTTGCTATGGATATTCCTCTTACGCTTAACGTCGTAGCATTTGTCGTGCTGCTGCTTTTATTGTCACGCATGAGCCGCGCAAACTGGAGCCTGTCAAAAAAAGTGCTGACCGGTTTAGTGCTGGGTGTGCTTTTTGGTCTGGCACTACAGCTGATTTACGGCGGCAACAGCGATATCGTTAAAACCTCAATTAGCTGGTTCAACATCGTGGGTAACGGCTATGTACAACTGCTGCAGATGATTGTGATGCCGCTGGTGTTTGTATCCATACTCAGCGCCGTGGCCCGTCTGCACAATGCCTCTTCGCTGGGGAAAATCAGTTTTCTGACTATTGGCGTACTGCTGTTTACGACGGCCATTTCCGCCCTGGTCGGCGTTTTCGTAACCGGTTTGTTTCATCTTAACGCCACCGGCCTGGTACAGGGCGCGCAGGAAACCGCTCGCCTGAGCGCGATTCAGAGTAACTACGTCGGTAAAGTCGCCGATCTGACCGTGCCGCAATTAATCCTGTCGTTTATTCCTAAGAATCCTTTTGCTGATTTAACCGGGGCCAGCCCGACCTCGATCATCAGCGTGGTAATTTTCGCCGCCTTCCTTGGCGTCGCTGCCCTGCAGCTCCATAAAGACGATGAGGTTAAAGGCCAGCGCGTCCTGACCGCTATCGATACGCTGCAGTCGTGGGTGATGAAGCTGGTGCGCCTGATTATGAAACTGACACCTTATGGTGTGCTGGCGCTGATGACTAAAGTGGTGGCCGGTTCTAACCTACAGGACATCATTAAGCTGGGCAGCTTTGTGGTGGCGTCCTACTTAGGACTGACCATCATGTTTGTGGTTCATGCCCTGCTCTTATCGGTCAACGGCATCAATCCTATGCGGTTTTTCCGCAAGGTCTGGCCGGTACTGACCTTCGCCTTTACCAGTCGCTCCAGCGCCGCCAGCATTCCGCTGAATGTTGAAGCCCAGACTCGCCGTCTTGGCGTGCCCGAATCGATTGCCAGCTTCTCGGCCTCGTTTGGTGCCACTATTGGACAGAACGGCTGTGCCGGTCTTTATCCGACCATGCTGGCAGTGATGGTGGCCCCAACGGTCGGCATTAACCCTTTTGATCCGCTGTGGATTGCCACACTGGTCGGCATTGTGACGTTGAGTTCCGCAGGCGTGGCCGGTGTCGGCGGCGGTGCGACCTTTGCCGCCCTGATTGTGCTGCCCGCAATGGGGCTGCCGGTTACTCTGGTGGCACTGTTGATCTCCATTGAGCCCCTGATTGATATGGGCAGAACAGCGCTGAACGTCAATGGTTCCATGACCGCAGGTTCCCTGACCAGCCGCTGGTTGGGCCTGACCAATAAACGCGTTTTAGAACGCTGCGAACACGGTGAATTAGAACACAGTTAATCACTGCAGACCTGGCGCCAGCCGCCAGGTCTTTCCCCCTTTTTCTGTCTTATCTTCTCCATATTTCTTCTTGATTATCGTGGTGCCGTTAAGAAAACGTTAAGCGTGGTAAACGGGCAATAATACAGGGTATTTCTGCTTGTCTTTATGCGGCAAAAAGAGAATTCTGCAGGTAATAACTGCAGGAGAACACTCATGAAAACGGTTATCGCCTCATTACTGGCGTTAGCGATAGTTGCGCCAGCTCACGCTTTTGGTCGTCCCGGTGACTGGGGACCTGGCCCGCACTGGCGACCCGGCCCAGGCTGGCATGGCCCGGCACCGCGCTGGCACGGTCCCGACCACTTCCACGTTTTGCCACTGGCCGCGACGGCGGTGTTGATCGGTGGATTAACTTACTACCTGCTTAACGGCAGTTATTATCAGCGTCACGGGGAAGAATACGTGGTGGTGGAACCGCCCGTGCAAACCTATGAAAGCGGCATGCGGGTTCTGGATTTTAACGGCAGGCGTTTCTACGTGCAGGACGGTCATTATTATCAGCGGGAAATTAACGGCAGCTATATTGAAGTCCCTCGTCCGGCGGGATTATAGGCATAAAAAAAACGGCTCGCCTGATGGCGAGCCGTTTCTTGTTAAAGCGGGTAGTTACTGCTTAACCTGCGGGTCAGTATCGTACTCAGCACAGCTCTGGAAGCCATAGTTCATCACGCGACCGGTATCGTTATAGCTAACGAAGTAAGTCTGTGGCTTGCCTTCACGCTCGCCAATGACGTAGCTCTGGCAGGTACCACGTGCATGCACCATCGTGATTTCAGTGGCTGCAGGGCCAGCAATCTGACGAACCTGTTCGCGAGTCATGCCTTTTTTGACATCCTTAACCACAGGCTTAGTCACGAAGCTTTCCGCACGATCGTAAGTCGTACAACCAGAGAGCGCAGCCAGCGTCAGCGCTGCAGCGATACATCCCATCACTTTATTCATCTTGTTGTTCCTCGTTTTTTTGTCCATGTGCTGAGAAGCCTGGAACATAAAACGTTTTTTTTCAAGTTAATGACGTACTTAAACTCAATCTGCCCTGAAAGATTTGATAAAATGCGCCGCAATGGCCTTAACGCAGCGGTTATTCAGGCGAATAGTGGCGCTGACCGGCCTGCCTTAATGGCTAATGGCCCGCGTTTCAAGGCGGGCGAACAACACAAGTGACGTTGTCACCAATAAGCATTCTGGTTCCAGAGGATCAATGACGCTTTCATCACCAAACCGACGGGTTTACGCCATCACCCTGGGATTACTGGCTGCCCTGGGGCCGCTCTGTATTGACCTGTACCTGCCCGCACTGCCGCAACTGGCGCAGGATCTTCAGACCTCGACCTCAACGGCTCAGCTCAGCCTGACTGCCGGGCTACTCGGATTGGGTGCCGGACAGCTGTTTTTCGGGCCAATGAGCGACAAATTCGGCCGACTGCGCCCGCTAACCTTATCCCTGGTGCTGCTGTTTATCGCCTCGATAGGCTGCGCCCTGGCACAGGACATTCACCAACTGTTACTGGCCCGCCTGTTTCAGGGCTTAGCGGGCGCAGGTGGCGCCGTCCTGTCGCGGGCCGTGGCGCGTGACATGTACAGCGGCCATGAACTTACCCGTTTTTTTGCCCTGCTGATGCTGGTCAACGGCCTGGCCCCTATCGGCGCACCGGTATTAGGTGGCGCACTTATGGCCGTGCTGAACTGGCGCGGTATTTTTGTGGTATTGAGCTGTATCGCCGTTTTACTTATCCTGCTGGCGCGCTGGAAGCTGCATGAAAGCCTTCCTGCCGAACGTCGTAGTCAGGGCTCTGTATTTTCAGCCTATGCTGCGCTGGGTCAGGTTATTACCCATCGCCCTTTTATGGGATTTTGCCTCACACAGGGGCTGATGATGTCTGGCATGTTTGCCTACATCGGTGCCTCACCCTTTGTGTTGCAACAACTTTACGGCTTGTCTCCGCAGGCGTTCAGCTTCTGCTTTGCCGCAAACGGTATTGGATTAATCATCGCCTCACAGACCAGCGCCCGGCTCTGCCCACTGTGGGGAGAGTATCGCGTATTGAAAGGCGGTCTGACGCTGGCCTGTGTCGCATCGAGTGCGTTGCTGATTGCCGGGCTCAGCCATGCGCCTCTGCCGTTGGTGCTACTCGCCCTGTTCTTTACCATTGCCAGTAACGGGGTGATTGCCACGACGGCGTCGTCGCTGGCGATGCAAAGTCAGGGACAGCGCGCTGGCAGCGCCTCGGCGGTGATTGGCGTCACCGGCTTTACCCTGGGCGCTATTGCCGTGCCGGTAACGGGCATTGGCGGGACATCAGTAATCAGTATGACGCTGACGATTTTTGGCTGCTACATGCTGGCTATACTGACGTTTACCGTTCTGGCGAAAAAACCCGCAGCCGAAGTAAAAAGCGTCTGATTCTGCCCGTCTCAATAAAAACAGCGGTCGCTTTGGCTTGTTGTTTCCCGGGATGCGCGTTAGCTTTAAAACATGCTTTGTATTGTGCCAACGGGCTACAGACTTAAGGAGATGTTGATGTCACTGCAGCAGGAAATCATTACCGCACTTGGCGTTAAGCCAACTATCGATCCACACCAGGAGATCCGTACCAGCGTTGATTTCCTTAAAGCCTACTTAACGCGCCACAGCGGCCTTAAGGCGTTGGTACTCGGTATCAGCGGCGGACAAGATTCCACCCTGACCGGCAAGCTGGCTCAGATGGCGATAACGGAGCTTCGGCAGGAAACAGGCGATAACGACTACACCTTTATCGCGGTGCGTTTACCTTACGGCGTACAGGCAGATGAGCAGGATTGTCAGGACGCTCTGGCCTTTATCCAGCCGGATCGTTCGCTGGTGGTCAATATCAAAGAAGCGGTGCTGGCCAGCGAGCGGGCGCTGAAAGAAGCGGGGATCGTGCTGTCCGATTTCGTGCGCGGTAATGAAAAAGCCCGCGAACGGATGAAAGCCCAGTACAGCATTGCCGGTATGTCCAAAGGTGTGGTGGTCGGTACCGACCACGGCGCAGAAGCGGTAACCGGCTTCTTCACCAAATATGGTGATGGCGGCAGTGACATTAACCCTATCTTCCGCCTGAATAAACGTCAGGGAAAACAGTTACTGAAAACGCTGGGCTGCCCTGAACATCTTTATCTGAAGAAACCCACGGCCGACCTGGAAGATGATCGCCCTGGCCTGCAGGATGAAGTCGCGCTGGGTGTCACCTACGATATGATCGATGACTATCTGGAAGGCAAAACCATCGCGCCGGACAGCGCGAAGATTATTGAAGGCTGGTATCTGAAAACCGAGCATAAGCGTCGTCCGCCTATCACTGTTTTTGACGATTTCTGGAAATAACTTTTGCCGCCCTTGTCTTCTGACAAGGGCGTCTTTGCCGACTGAACCCCCATGCCTGCAACCTTACCACGCGCGACATTAATCGGTTTGAGCGCGATTTTGCTCTGGAGCACCACTATCGGCCTGCTGCGCAGCGTCAGCGAGGCGTTTGGCCCGACTGGTGGTGCCGCGCTTATTTACTCCACTACCGCTGTTTTGCTGTGCCTCACACGCGGCGTTCCCAACCCACGTAACATGCCGGGCCGCTATCTGCTTACAGGCGGCGTGCTGTTTGTCGGTTATGAAATTTGCCTGGCACTGGCGGTCGGCCTTGCCCGCGATCGTCACCAGTCGCTGGAGATGGGGATGATCAACTATCTTTGGCCCTGCCTGACAATCGTGCTGGCGATTCCGTTTAACCAGCAGCGTTTTCGCCTGTGGCTGTGGCCCGGACTGCTGCTTTCCCTCTGCGGTATTATCTGGGTGATGAAAGGCGCTAACGGGAATGTGACAGGTAAGATGGCGCAGAATATTGCCAGCAATCCAACAGCCTACCTGCTGGCGTTTATCGCAGCGATTGCGTGGGCGCTCTACAACAACATCACGCGCCGCTATGCTCGCGGCAGCAACGGCGTCACCCTGTTTTTTATGGTGACGGCCCTGGCGCTATGGCTCAAATTCGCGTTGTTCACGGAGTATGAAACGCTGCAATTTAGCGTGACCGCTGCAGCAGAAGTGCTGTTTATGGGCGCGTCAACGGCGGTTGCCTACTCTGCCTGGAATTACGGCATCCAGCATGGCAACCTGACGCTGTTGGCGACGGCATCTTATTTCACGCCGGTACTCTCGGCGTTGCTGGCCTCGCTATGGCTGGGGCTGACGCCACCGATAAGCTTCTGGCAAGGCGTTGCTATGATCACCGCTGGCTCTCTGATTTGCTGGCTGGCGACAAGGCGTTGATGAATCTCTGACTGGCGAACCTTTAACCTGCCTGTTACACTGTATGGACAACCAGTACAGGAGTCCGTTTTGGTCAGACGTGCAGCCACTCATCGCCTCGAATTTGACGCGGCAACCATTTATGAATATCCGGAACATTTGCGTGAATGGCTCGAAGGCCTGCCAAATCAGCCCGGCGTTTATACTTTTCATGGCGACAGCGATACCTTGCCGCTTTACATCGGCAAAAGCGTTAATCTGCGTTCGCGCGTGATGTCCCACTTTCGTACACCCGATGAAGCAAAAATGTTACGCCAGTCGCGGCGCGTTAGCTGGATCCCCACAGCAGGCGATCTCGGTGCGCTGCTGCTGGAAGCGCAAATGATCAAAACGCAGCAGCCCCTGTTTAATAAACGCCTGCGCAAAAATCGTCAGCTTTGTTCTCTGCAAATTACCGCAGAGGGTAAACCGGAAGTGGTGTATGCCCGTGACGTCGATTTTAGCCAGTCGCCGAACCTGTTTGGTCTTTACCGCAGCCGTTTTGCCGCGCTGGAACGTCTTAAGCAGCTTGCCGATGAATATCAGCTGTGCCACGGCTTGTTAGGGCTGGAAGCGTTGAGTGCCAACCGGGGCTGCTTTCGTTCTGCCCTGCGCCGCTGTGCCGGTGCCTGCTGTGGCAAGGAACCGGTCAGCGATCATCAGGACCGACTGCTCGCCGCGCTGGAAAACGTCCGGGTATTCTGCTGGCCATGGCAAGGTGCGGTGGCACTGGTGGAAGAAGGTAAACACCTGACGCAAATCCACGTTATCGATCACTGGTTCTATCTGGGTTCCGTGCAAACGATGGACGAGGCAAAGTCCCTTAAACGCGGCAAAGGCGGGTTCGATCACGACGGCTACAAAATTCTCTGCAGTCCGGTATTGTCTGGTCATTACCCCATTATTCCCCTTTAGAATAAAAAAAACCGCCGACACTGCCCACGCCAGGTGGGCAAGGTCGGCGGTCTTCAACCGTCTTTACTGATTAACGTGCGGCTTATTGAGCGGGTGCAGGTGCCATCTTGCCGTGCATCGGACGTTTTTCAGTCAGGTGCTTTTCAAAATTCGCGTTGTACTGTTTTTTCTGCTCCGGCGTCAGCACGTTATACAGTTTATTTTGGGTTTCCATCATGGTCACCGCGTTGGCTTTGGCATTCGCGGTCATTTTATCTGCCTGCGCTTCAGCCTGGGCTTTGTCGAAGCTGTCAGAAGCGATGATGGCGTGCGTTGCACGACGTTCATCCTGTGACGGGCGCTGCATTTCATCGCGGCGCTCTTTCATAATTTCGTGCATTTTGGTTTTCTGGTCTGGTGTCAGATTCAGCCCGCCAAACATCATATCCATACCGTGACGCATCGGTTTATGCATCGGCTTTTCCGTGCCTGCCGGTGGTGGCGTCAGATTGTCGGCTTCAGCATGAACAACCGTTGCCGCGCCGAATGCCAGAGTTGAAGCCAGTAACAGAGAAGTTAATTTACGCATAACAGTGTCCTTTTTATTCACTTGTTCAGTTTCGTAACGACAGCACTCTGTCGCGTCTTCGGAAACAAGCATACGACGTTGAACGTCAATTACTGCGAGCGAGAGTAAAAGCGTGAAAGCGCAAAAGCCACAATTCAGGCAATCATGGAGGGATTAAGAAGAAAGGCGTCAGAAATTGAAAAAGAGTATGAATAATCAGGAGATTTCGGATAAATCGTGGAGAATTGTAATGCCTTTAGCAGTAAAGCGGAAGGTGTCTTCCGCTATTTTGTATCGATAACGTCAAAGGGGCAAAGCCTGGGTTTGCTCACTCTCTTCGATCAGCATGAGTCCAGCCCGCAACCCCAGAGCCACACGGGGATTGGGGAACAACACATATTCCCGCGCCTGCTGCACGAAATAGCGCCTTTCCCCGTCTTCCGCTAGCAAAGCGCCCTGCGGAAAGGCGGTAAAGTTCTTGGTGTCGTCGCTCATATGAAGCTGAAACTTTTCACTGTGGCGGGTGATCTGCTGGCTTACCCGATAGCGACGCGGAACAGATTGCGCTTCCGGCAAGGACTCGCCATACAGCAATGCTGCCAGTGCCTGAGAGACAGCGCTGAACTGCGTCAAATCGTTTTCGCCAAAAGGTCGCGCCTGACCCAGCTCCAGGGTACAGCTGGCTGCACCAAAGTGTTCACAGCTAAAATGGGTAAAGGTGCCCGCGGGCGAACGGTGAAAGACCAGCGCCTCAAGCCCGGCAACCGCCAGCCAGTGCAAAAAGGGCTCTGGCCATGGCCGATCATTCAGCGGCATTACGCCAAAACGCGTGTGGTAAGAACCGCGCAGCGCCGTGTGCATATCCAGGTGCCAACGGGTTTCATCGCACTCACCCAGTTGCCAGAAGTTCTCCAGCATCTGTTCCAGACGGAGAACCCGGCGCGCTTCATCACCGTCGTCAATCTGCTGCCAGCGACCACCAAACAGCCGGTTGATGTCATATCCCACATAGCGTTTTCCCGCACGCAGCGCTGAAGGATTACCTAATACCACCAGCATTCGCTGCTGAAGTGGTTTTTCGCCCTGAAGTAAAGGCGTAATAAGCTGGTTAAGGATTTCTACCGGGGCGGTTTCATTACCGTGAATCCCTGCCGAAAGTACCAACGCCTGTTTCACAGGCGTCTTTGGCTCCATGAGCAGAATACCGTGATACAACCACTGCCAGCGAAGATGCGCTGTCTCACCTCTACGCATACGCGGTGCGTCACCAGACAGCGTCTGCTGTAAAAAGTCCTGCATCGTTCCTCCTAAGACCGGAAGCAGGCAGCCCTCATGGCAACGCCTGCTTCACTGCTGAAATGCATACACATTTCCTAAGTCTAGCAGCCTGGTCAATTCATCAAGGGCAACCCGCCCTTCTTGCAGCAATTGCGGATCGCCTAAATCGTCTTGCGTTAATCTGTCACGGTAGTGGCGATCGACCCACTGATTTAGCGAAGTAAACAGGCGATCGTTCATCAGTACCGCAGGGTTAACGGCCCGTTGCTCATCTGGCGTTAATACCACGCGCAGACGCAGGCAGGCAGGGCCACCGCCATTATGCATACTTTCACGCAGATCAAACACCTGTAATGACTGTAAGGGTCCCTCGCTTTCCACCTGCTCAAGCAGATAATCCCAAACGCCCTGATGCTGGCGTGACTCTTCAGGCAGCACCAGCATCATACTGCCGTCGGCACGGGTAAGAAGCTGGCTGTTAAACAGGTAAGTATTGACCGCATCCTGAACGGAAACACGTGCGCTGGGCACTTCAAGGGCGACAAAGCCCGGAACACGTTCACGAAGACGGTTCAGCAACCCAGGCTGATCGACAAAGGCCTGCTGATGGCAGAACAGCATCTGCTGATTGCTGACTGCAATCACATCATTGTGAAAAACACCCTGATCGATGACCTGGGGATGTTGCTGAGCGAAAATCACCTGGTCAGGCGCAAGCTGGTGTAAACGTGCGACGGCTTCGCTGGCCTCACGGGTTTGCCGCGCAGGATAGCGCTGCGGGGCCGCGCCAGACGAGTTATCGCGACCGTAGATAAACAGCTGTACTCCAACATCGCCATAGTCCCCGCCAAGGCGGTTATGATTAGCGGCACCCTCGTCGCCGAACATGGCCACCTGGGGCAGCGCCTCATGGACGGTGAAGTGATGGGGATCGCGAAATATCGCGCGCAACAATGCCGCCGTTTCAGGCGCTTCAATTGCACGGTGAAATTTATTATTGAGATTCGCCACGGTGAGATGAACGCGGTGGTCGGCGCTGTCGGCAGAAGGCGAAACCGTGGCGGCGTTAGCCACCCACATCGCCGAGGCCGAGCTGGCCGCTGACAACAGTGCGGGTGCGGTTCTCCCGGCTTTTTCCAGTACCTGCGCATCACTGCCGCTAAACCCCAACTGGCGCAGTACCGCGATATTGGGCCGCTCATGAGGCGGGATCACACCCTGAACAAAACCCATATCCGCCAGGGCTTTCATTTTCAGCAAGCCCTGCTTTGCCGCCAGGCGTGGATTTGAGGGTTGCCGCTGGTTGCGCGTCGAGGCTTCATTACCAAACGACAGCCCCGCATAATGGTGCGTCAGCCCGACCAGCCCGTCGAAATTCGCTTCAATGGCTTTCATGAACGCGCTCCTTGCGGCGAAAAGTCCAGGCCCGGTGACAAAACATCAGGCAAGGTAAGCTGAGACGATTCCAGCGAAGCCATCGGCCAGGCGCAGTAATCGGCCGCATACCAGGCACTGGCACGATGGTTACCCGATGCACCGATACCGCCGAAGGGTGCCGTGCTGGCAGCGCCCGTCAGGGGCTTATTCCAGTTCACGATCCCGGCACGCGCTTCCAGCAGCAGCTGTTCAAACTGCGCGCGAGACGGCGAAATCAACCCGCATGACAGCCCATAGCGTGTCTGGTTGGCCAGACGAATGGCCTGCGGATAATCGTCATAACGAATCACGCCCAGCAACGGCCCGAACACCTCTTCATCGGGCACATTGTCTACCGCGGTCAGGTCGATAATCCCCGGCGTTAACAACGCCTGTTGACGATCGGGCCAACGCATCTCCAGCAGCACCTTGCCGCCCATCGCCACGCGCTGCTGCCATTCGGCATAAATCTTTTCGGCAGCGGCGCAGGAAATCACACTGCCCATAAAGGGTTGCGGATCGGCATTCCAGGCGCCGGGCTGCAGCCGGGCGGTCACCTCGACCAGACGTTGCAGAAAAGTATCGCCCGCCGCACCGCGCCGTACCAGCAGACGGCGGGCGCAGGTACAGCGCTGACCTGCCGTAATAAATGCCGACTGAATGGCAATATGTACTGCACCATCCATGTCCGCAGGGTCCTCAACGATCAAGGCATTGTTGCCGCCCATCTCCAGCGCCAGCATTTTTTCCGGTTGCCCGGCAAACTGACGATGTAACTGATAACCGGTATGTGCGCTGCCGGTAAACAGCAGTCCGTCAATGTCCGGTTCCGCCGCCAGTGCCTGACCGGTTTCACGACCGCCCTGAAGCAGCCCAATGACACCGGCCGGCACGCCCGCCGCCAGCCACAGCTGCAGGGTTTTCTCTGCGGTAGCCGGCGTCAGTTCACTCGGTTTAAACACCACGCAATTCCCGGCCAGTAAGGCAGGTACGATGTGCCCGTTGGGCAAATGCCCCGGAAAGTTATAGGGGCCAAAGACCGCCAGCACGCCATGAGGACGGTGGCGCAGGGCGCTCTCACCCTGCTGCTGTTCACCGGTGCGCTGATGGTAAGCTTTCACTGAAATGGCGATTTTATTGATCATCGCCGTGACTTCCGTCAGGGCTTCCCAGCGTGGTTTTCCCGTTTCCTGGGCGATGATCTCGGCCAGCGCCGTTTTGTGCGCCTCAAGTTGTGCCGCAAAGCGTTCCACAATGGCCTGACGCGCGGTAAAAGGCTGTCGTGCCCATGCCGGAAACGCCGCCCGCGCCGCCTGACAGGCCGCACTTACCTGCTCTGACGAGGCGGCTAACCCTTGCCACAGCAGGTCGCCACTCACCGGGTCCTGTTTTGTAAAGCGCCCTGACTCGCCGTTGATCCAGAGTCCGTTGATAAGGTGCGTCATGCTTTTTTCTCCTCACTGCACAGCGTGACCACGCGCAGGCTGTCGCCCGGCTGGCACTGTAATGCCTGCAGTTGTTCATCATTGAGCTGAATACGTTGCGCGGTCGGATCGACCGGTAAAAGTGCCACGCGAAACTGGTGATAATCGGTATTTGCCACTAAACAGAGCGGCGCATCCTGCTGTACATCGCCTTTTTGTACGGTAAGCAACCGGCTCTCGCGTACTGCACGAATGTCATCGATATCGCACTCCAGCGTCGGGCCGCCATCGAAGATGTCGATATACTGGCGATAGCGAAAGCCTTCAGCTTCCAGCACCGTACGCGCGGGTGCAGTTTTAGGATGTACCTGACCGATCACGGCCTGCGCTTCCGGCGTGAGGTAGTGCAGATAAAGCGGATGTTTTGGCATCAGTTCGGCAATAAAGGCTTTTTGCCCGGTGCCACTGAGAAAATCGGCTTTGCGGAATTCCATAGAGAAGAAGTGGATGCCTACGCTGTCCCAAAACGGTGAGTGTCCCTGCTCATCACTCACGCCGCGCATTTCGGCGACCACCCGCGCCATAAAGTGTTCGCGGAAATTCGCCATAAACAGAAAGCGTGATTTCGACAACAGGTAACCGTTTTTGCCATCGCGGTAGTCGGCATCCAGGAACAACGTGCAGAGTTCGCTGCTGCCAGTATGATCGTTGCTTAAGGATAAGGTCGGTAAGGCGGCGTAAACGTTCAGCTCTTTCGAGGCGTGCACCTGTGTTCCTACACGAAAGTTATACCAGGGTTCCTGAAGCCCAACCGCCACCTCAATGGCGCAGATCCCTACCGCGCGGTTATCGTGACTGTCGGCCAGCACGAACACATAGCCCTGCTCGGCACGCGGCAACGTGCCCTGCCAGGTTTGTAGCGAGCGTTCAATTCGTGCCTGTAAGGTGGCGCTGTCAACCGGCAACGAGGTCAATCCTCCGCCCGTTTTCGCCGCCAGTTCCATCAGTTGGCTGAGATCGTCCCGCTCAACCGGACGGATCACCATCATGATGCGTTTCCCTGTAGCAGGTGTTCACAGGCCTGGGCAAAGCGTGCCATACCGGTCTTCACTTCCTGTTCGCTGATGTTCAGTGCAGGCGCGAAGCGCACCACGTTAGCACCAGCAATCAGCACCATAACGCCCTGCTCGGCAGCCGCGAGATTGATCTGTTTCGCTTTACCGGCAAAGTCGTCGCTGAGCACGGCACCAATCAGTAAGCCCAACCCGCGAACCTCTTTAAACAGGTGCAGGCGTTGATTGAGGTCGTCCAGTGCCGCCACAATCCAGGCATGACGCTGCGCGACGCCGTCCATCACTTCAGGCCGGTTAATCAGTTCCATGACTTTTCCGGCCACCGCACCCGCCAGCGGATTGCCGCCATAGGTGGTGCCATGAGTGCCTACGCCCATAACCTGAGCCAGATCTTCTCGCGTCAGCATGGCACCAATAGGGAAGCCACCGCCCAGTGCCTTGGCGCTGGTCAGCACGTCTGGCGTTACGCCATAGTGCATATAGGCGTACAGCGCGCCGGTGCGTCCCACGCCGCTCTGCACTTCGTCAAAAATGAGCAACGCCTGATGTTTGTCACACAACTCACGCAACCCACGCAGGAACGCGGGTTCAGCAGGCACAACGCCCCCTTCCCCCTGGATCGGTTCAACAATCACGGCGCAGGTACTGTCGTTAATCAGGGCAGCCGCAGAGTCAAGGTCATTAAATGTGGCATGCTGAATGTCAGCAGGCAGCGGCGCAAAATCGTTGGAATAGGCTGGCTGACCGCCTGCAGAAACCGTAAACAGGGTGCGCCCATGAAAGGCATTCTTAAACGCCACGATGCCGCTTTTATGCATTCCAACCCTGTCGTGTGCCACCTTGCGGGCCAGCTTAAGCGCCGCTTCGTTGGCCTCGGCACCGGAGTTACAAAAGAAAACCCGGTCGGCAAAGGTGGCGTCAATCAGCTGTTTGGCCAGGCGTAAAACGGGTTCATTCGTATAACCGTTGCCGGTGTGCCACAGCCGTGAGGCCTGATCCTGAAGCACCTGCTGGAGCGCCGGATGCGCATGCCCGAGAGCGTTGACCGCAATGCCGCCTGCGAAGTCGATATAGTCTTTCCCCTGCTGATCCCAGACGGTAGATCCCTCAGCACGTACCGGTACGAAACTCGCGGGTGCATAAACGGGCATCATCCATTGATCAAAATCATGACGCGAAACCTGCAGTGACATAACCCTTCTCCTGTTCCCCAGCGGGTAACGTAATTGTTTGTTAATTGTTAAAAATGTAATGAATCTGGCCCTACTCTAGTTTGCAGATAGCGTGCCAGCCAAGGACTAAAATGCATAAAACGGATTGCCTGACGAAATATCAATAGGTTACAAAAGGCCACCATTCACTTTATTTGCATAAATAGTGAATAATCATCTTAGCGGGGGCCGATAGCAGAGCTTTTTAAAGCAGAATTATGCAATGGCGGGATGAAATATCGCTTTTGTGATCGCTGATAAATTATCTGCTCAAAAACGTGCAAAAACCGCCTCAAAATGGGGCAGTTGCCTGGGCGTGGTGCAGGCTGTGATCAATATCCGTAGAAAAGTAAACGCAATAAGCCGAGCAATAACCCAGGTTATTACTGGCGGGTGATTAAAATATGCTCTCTTTATTTGTTTAAATATACTTATGCGAAGCCGTTAATATTGTTTCCCGGGTTATCATCAGAACGTTAATAAATTATTTAGGACGGGATAAATTATTAATAAGCGCGCTAATGATTAGATGAAAAGTCTTTATTGTTTATTTATAGTACAAAATGTGTTTATTATTCAAGCAAGATAGCTGGTGTTATCATTTTTTTGCCATATTGCTTTATCCCTCACCGATGAAATCAACAATCCCCTGTTTTATATGCATTTTTATCCTTTACATTGCTAACGGGGTCATAAGAAAAAACACTGACAGGCGCACGATGGCCGCCGAATTGGCTTTATTGAGATTTAGTTCCCCTGGGTACACATTTAGTTACACTTATTGCGCTAGGCTGAATTAACAATTTGTGTCATTTTCTTTTCACCCCAAAAGAGGGGAAATAATAATATAACCACAGGGTAAATAATAAATGATGAAGCGCACATTAGTGGCGGCATTAATGCCGTTACTGATCGGTCTGTCTACTGCTCAGGCCGCACAGATTTATAATAAAGACGGGAATAAGCTGGATATTCAAGGCAAGGTTAACGTACTGCGTTATTTTTCTGACGATAAGTCAAATAATAGCGACGCCAGTTATACACGCTTAGGTTTCAAAGGTGAAACGTCCATCGCCGATCAGCTAACCGGTTACGGTTTCTGGCAATATCAGTACAGCCTGAAAAACTCTGAAGGCAGTGACGCGAACAGCGGCAACAAAACTCGTCTGGGCTATGCTGGCCTGAAATATGGCGCGCTGGGATCGCTGGACTACGGTCGTAACTACGGTCTGGTCTATGACGCGCTGGGCTATACCGATATGCTGCCCGTGTTTGGCGGCGATTCTGCTAACGCAGATGCATTCCTGAGCCTGCGCTCGGGCGGCCTGCTGACCTGGCGCAACAAAGACTTCTTTGGTCTGGTAAAAGGCTGGAACGTTGCCGCGCAGTATGAAGGCAAAAATGACCGCACCAGCACTCAGGATAATGGCCTTGAAGTACGTCGTTCTAACGGCGATGGTTTTGCCCTGTCAACGTCCTACGACTTTGACTTTGGTCTGAGCTTTGTCGGTTCCTATGCCAGCCTGAACCGCATAGCAGCACAAAATACCGCCACATTTGGCCGGGGTAATAAAGCTCAGCTGTGGGCAACAGCGGTAAAATACGATGCTAACCAGATCTATCTGGCAGCCATGTATGGTGAAACCCTCAATGCTACACCCATGCCAGTTTCCAACGGTTTTGCCAACAAAACACAAAACACGGAAGTGGTCGCGCAGTATCAGTTCCTGAATGGCTTACGTCCGTCTGTAGGCTATGTCGCGTCAAAAGCGAAAGATCTTGAAGGGATTGGCGAGGCTGATCTGTACAAATATACGGCGTTAGGTGCGACCTACTACTTTAACAAAAACATGTCAGTCTATGCTGAGTACAAAATCAACCTGCTGAAGAAAAACAACCCGTTAGGTCTGGCAACAGACGACGTGACGGGCGTAGGTATGACCTACCAGTTCTGATAAATCACCCTCATTGTTCAACGGCCCGGCCTGTGTCTGACGGGCCGTTTTTCTTTAGAACACGGCATATCAGCGGCAATCGATAAAAGCGATTCGGCTGCATCGGCCCGCTCCCCCACGCCTTTCACGCCTTTCACGCCTTTCACGCCTTTCACGCCTTTCACGCCTTTCACGCCTTTCACGCAGGTAGATTTCAATATCGATGCAGATTGTTCCATCGGCAGAGGGTGATTTTATTCCCAAACGGCATCCCCGGTCGTCTGCCTGCGTAGCCAGCGACAAAACAAGCAGGAAATAAACCTCGCTTCCTGTGGCGTCATCAGGTGCAGGTCAGGTGCCAGAGCAACAGGCGTCTCACCCAGAGATCGGGTAGATGACGAATCTTGTTATGCAGACAGGTCGTGTTTTTGCCGCTTCTGTGAAGGCTAGTGCGTAGTGTCCAGCAAAAAAAGCATGACGCAAATCACACTTTATTCTGCCGTTATTCCGTGAAGCTCAGCCCGCTGGCGGAGGACGACATGGTTCCGCCAGGCGGTTCATCCATCGACAAAGGCGGTTTAACTTGCAGGGTGATCCAGTTTGACGTTACGCGTTGCTGTTTACTGTCTTCCACCGTGACTGACAAACGGTACTCATTGCTGGCACCCGGCGTGCTGTCCCAGGGCGGAACAATCACGCTCCAGCCGTCGGTCGCATTATTATTTGGCGGCGATGTCAGGCTCAGCGCCTGAGTGTCCCCTTGCCAGCTAAGCGACTTAATCGCGTTACTGGCGCGCAGCTGAAGCTTAAGCGGTACGCTTTCGCCAGGATTGAGCTGCCAGGGTGGCGTCGCCAGGAAAACCGATAACGTCTTACGCTGCCGGTAAGCCATCACCGGGTTTTGGCTACGCGTAACGGTGTCGTAGCGACTGCCGCGCAACGAACGCACTTCGGCCACATTGTTGGCATCCAACTGCTTGCTCAGCGCCACACCAAAGCGATAGTTAAGCTTCAGGCCAAGCTGGTCCTGGCTCTCACCGGCACTGCTGGTTTTATGGCTGGCCGAGAAGGTCACCAGCGGCACCGGCGTATAAGACAGCCCAAGCGAAAGCGCGGCCGGATTATGGTAGCGATTGCCGCTGTTAAACAGGTCAACCTTTTCGCCAAGGTATTGCTGATAACTGAATGACACACCCAGTTGACGGTAAAAAGGCAAATAGCTTTGGCTGGTGATGTCGTAGCCTTCGGCCATGCGATATTGCTGGCTGTCACCGCGATTACGCCATCCCGACAGCGGATGATAGTAGTTAGCAGACAACCGCAGATTGCTGCTCCAGGCCTCGGTGCCGACTGACGCACGCTGAAGTCCACTGCGAAAACTGCGATCGATAAAACCGTTATATCCCACCAACCAGTTGCCCGCGTCCCAGCGCTGACCCAGCCCCGCATTGCCTACCACACCTTCAACGGAGTCATGAAGCCCGAGCTGACTGAACGTCAGAGAGTGATTTCTGTCGGCGAGCGGGCTAAACAGATTGCCGCCGGTGCCCTCAAAGTTACCGTCCATATCGACGTTTAAGTTGAACTCGGCGTTGCCATAAGGTGACAGTAGAGACTGGCCTTCATTCTCAACCCGCGTAGCCAGTTCATCGCGCAGTCGTTCAAAAGCCCACTGCCCGGCCTGCTCGCCCAGGGTTAAATCACTGCTGCTTTCGCTGGCTTCCGCGATGCTTTTGGCCGCCTTCGCCAGCCTTTCGCTCCATTCGTTGTTATCTTCGACGTTGCCCAAAGAAGGAAGGTCGTCCAGTGAATGTTGAAAGCGCGCAGGATCGCCAAAGGGGGTTTCTGGCACCTGATTGTCCGTTTGCAGCGCACCGGCAGGCAGCGCTACAAGCGTGGTCAGTGAAGCCAGAAAGAAAGTCACAGGTTTAAGCATCAAATCATTACGTCCGGGCAGAAAAATCATCAGGTGGTTTTCTGAAAGAAAAACAAAACCAGCGCTGATTATTTTAGCATAATGTGACCCAGATTCATGACTTGACTCGATATTTGTGCTGAAGGCAGCCACCGACCCTGTGCACAGCGGGCCGGTAGCAACCCGGTTTTAGGAAAATATCAGCCCGCCATCCACATTCACGGTTTGCCCGGTAATGTAACGCGCATCATCCGATGCGAGAAAAGCCACCAGCCCTGCGACGTCCTGAGGTTGCCCGGCCCGCTTAAGAGGAATGTTCTCCACCCACTCCGCCATCAGCTCGCCTTTAGCGTAGGTCTTATGCTCCGTGCTGAGAATTTCGCCCCAGACGCGATCGTTGTAATCCCACATTTCACTTTCAATGATGCCAGGGCAAAACGCATTGACCGTAATATTCCAGCGCGCCAGCTCCAGCGCCAGGCTTTGCGTAATGCCAATCACCCCCATCTTGCTGGCAGCGTAGTGCGGCGTATAGATAAAGCCTTTGCGCCCCTGGCCTGAAGAGGTATTAATCAGGCTGCCGCCGTTTTGCTGCACCATGTATTTGGCAGCTTCACGACAGCACAGCCAGACACCCGTGGTATTCACAGCCAGCACGCGTTCGAAATCGCTTTTGGGCATGTTGTCAAAAGTATCAATGGTAATCACACCTGCATTTTGAATGGAGACGTCGATCCGGCCAAAGCGCTCAAATGCCTGCTGATACACCTGCTGCACTTCGTCTTCATCGGTTACATCCACCTGCAGGGCCAGAATCGAGGCGGCAAGGGGCCGCAAACTGTCGGCCGTGGCAAATACGCGTTCGGAATTGGACAACATCACCAGGTTTGCACCCTCGCGGGCAAAGCGGGCAGCAATGCCTGCGCCGATACCGCGGCAGGCACCGGTGATCACCACCGTTTTTCCATTGAAATCTCGTGTCATTGTTCTCTCCTGTTATCCATGACGGATGTCAGCTTGCGGCGTCACTGGCTGCTTTTTTTCATGACGGCGCAGTAATATCACTTTGCTTTGTAAACGCTGCTGGAACTGGTCAATCACCACGGCGGTCACAATCACCACGCCTTTGATCACCATCTGCCAGAAATCACTGACGCCCATCATCACCATGCCATCGGCCAGAAAAACGATAACGAAGGCACCGATAATGGAACCTGATACGCGACCGCGTCCACCGGCCAGCGCCGTTCCGCCGAGCACCGTGGCGCCGATGGCGTCCATCTCAAACATATTGCCCGTCATGGGATGCGCGGTCTGTAACTGAGAAGCCACCACCAACCCCACTAATCCCGCGCACAGCCCGGAAAAGGCATAAACAAACACTTTCACTTTGATAATGGGCACGCCCGCCAGCCGCGCTGCCGACTCATTACCGCCGGTGGCATAGATATAGCGCCCAAGCGGCGTTTTACGCGTCAGGTACAGGCCAAGAAGTAAAAAGCCAATCATCAGCCAGATGGGAATAAACACCCCGAGCACGGTGCCAGAACCCAGTAACGAGAAGCCGGTATTGCCCAGCGCCGGAATGCCCACCAGATTGGCGTAGGTCGCACCATCGTTAAACAGCAGCGCCGCGCCGCGGGCGACATACATCATGCCCAGTGTGCAGATAAAGGGTGCTACGCCAAGCCGGGTAATCATCGCGCCGTTAACCATGCCGACCAGCATCCCGAACAGCGCCACGACGAGAATCACTTCCGGCACGTTAAGAAACAGCCGATCCCCGCCCCACAGCGGCACGCCCACAGTGAGTAAGGCACCCGCCACCATGCCACAGATCCCGGCAACGGCCCCGACCGACAGGTCGATGCCACCGGTCAGGATCACCAGCGTCATACCAATTGCCAGCAGCCCGGTAATCGCCACATGCTGGGTCATAATCAGCAGGTTCGACGGCGTAAGAAAATTAGGTACCATTACGCTAAAAAAGCCGACCACGATCAGCAGCGCAATAAAGGTGCGCGCCTTGAGTAAGTACATGTACAGCAGATATTTTTGGTTCATCTTATTCTCCAGCAACCTCAGGCTTGCGGGGTGGACGCGCTAATCAGTTTTTCGCGCGTTGCATCGGCACGGGGCAGATCGGCAGTAATGCGACCATCGGCCATCACCAGAATCCGGTCAGCAAGCGCCATGACCTCATCCAGTTCCGACGAAGAAAACATCACCGCCAGCCCCTGCTGCGCCAGTTTGCCAATCAGGTGATAAACATCGGTCTTGGCACCCACATCAATGCCGCGGGTAGGCTCATCCAACAGCACCACCTTTGGCCCGGTCATCAAGGCTTTTCCCAGTACCACTTTCTGCTGGTTTCCGCCGCTTAACGCACTGATGGGTAACTCGCTGTCGCTGACTTTAATCGCCAGGTGCTGAATCATTTCATTCACACGCTGCCGCTCTTTGTCAGGATGCACGATGCCCAGCGCGCGTCGAAAGCCGCGCAGGCTGAGACTGGAGAGCGTCATGTTAGCGGTGATCGACATCAGTTCGATAACGCCTTCACCTTTACGATCCTCGGGCACCAAGGTGATACCGCGCTTAAGGCGCTGCTGAAAACTGCAGTTGTCCAACCGCTGACCGCTTAACTGAATATCCCCGCTCTGACAAGGTAGTAATCCTGTAAGTCCTTTGAACAGCTCGGTTCGCCCGGCCCCCAGCAGGCCATAAATCCCTATCACTTCCCCCTTGTGCAGGCTGAAGCTCACCGCGTTGAGCCGGTAGCCGCCGTTTTGATGCAGTGCAGTCAGGCCATCAACCTGCAGCACCCTGTCGCCCTGAGGAGCGGGTTGATAGTCAAAATGTTTTTTCTTGTCCCCGACCATTTGCGCAATGATCCAGGGCACGCTGACGTCGCGCACTTCACGCGCGGCGATAAAACGGCCATCCCGGAAAATCGTAATGTGGTCGCCAATCTCCATCAGCTCCTCCAGCCGATGCGAGATATAGATGATGGTGACGCCGCGTCGCTTGAGCTGTTCAATGACGTTGAACAGCACTTTGACCTCCGACTGACTCAGGGCGCTGGTCGGCTCATCCATAATCAGCACCCGTGTATCTTTCGACAGCGCGCGGGCAATCTCGACCAACTGTTGATGACCAATGCCCAACGCATCCAGCGCAGCATAGGGATCGACGTCCAGCTCCAGCCGTTCCAGCAAGGCTTTTGCCAGCTGATACTGATACTTTTCGTTGATAACGCCGCGCTGGAAGAACTCGTTGGCGATAAAGATGTTGTCCATCACATTCATATTCGGGAACAGGTTCAGCTCCTGAAAGATGATGCTGATGCCCAGTTTTTCGGCCTGTTGGGTGGAATGCAGCCTGACAGGTTTGCCATCCAGCAAAATGTCGCCAGACGACGGACTTTCCACCCCTGCCAGCATCTTCATCATGGTGGATTTACCGGCGCCGTTTTCCCCGATGAGCACATTGACCTTGTTGCGATAAACCCGATAGTTAACCTGATCAAGGGCGGTCACGCCCGGATAGACCCGCGACAGGCCCCGCGTCTCAATAATGACGTCGTCTTGCTGCTCAGTAACCTGCATGATCAACTCCTTACTGACGCGTGATGTGGGCTGGCGTGATATCGGGTAGCGTATGCGGGATATCCCAGCTGCTAAAAACGCCCACCACGTTAACCCGGTCACCGGGTTTTACCCCGGCGTTGTGCATCATGGTGACCGCCTGCTGATTGATGGCTTTGCCAAAGTCGCTGAACAGCACCTGATCGTTAAAGTCCTGATAGCTGGCCCCTTTGTAGGCATCCCGCAATGCCGTTCCGCGAATGATCGGCCCAACCTGAACCGTGACAGTGTCACCTGATGCGTCTTTAATTTTCATTTTGCCGTTGCGCGAGGTGATATCCAGCGCGGTGACTTCCCCGCTCACGCTGACGCTAAATATGCAGGGATTCTCGCTCTGCGCCCGATAGCCCAGCGCGCGACAGGCGCTGTCCAGATCCTTCTCTGACTGCAGGCGCTGTGTGAACTCACTCAGCGGTTTCGCCTGCGCGACGATTTGTGGCACTAACGTCTGCTGCCAGAGTTGATTGATATGGGCCATATGGGGATTGGGTGGGTTCTTAAGATCCGCCAGTTCCTGCTGCGACACAATGCGACAGCCACCGAGCGCCATCACGATCGGTATCAGCCAGAGTCGGTTGTACATGACATTCTCCCTGGCGCCCGTCAGTACGGGCGCGACAACGATGGATTACGACTTGTAGTTAAAGTCCTGTACGTTTTTTGCATTTTCCGGTGTGATCAGAATGCCGCGAAACATCACGCGCTGTTTCTCCGGTTTCGTGCCTTTCTGGATATAGTTATCCAGGTCTGTCACGCCCTGAGCCGCTATCGCCTGCGCCTGTAACATCACAGTGGCTTTTAACGTTCCGGCCTGTACCGCATCGCGTTCATCGTTGCTGCCATCAATTCCCACTACTACCACGTCGTTGCGTCCGGCCGCTTTCAGGGCGGCAATCGCGCCTAGCGCCACCGGGCCGTTACCGCAGATAACCCCTTTCACATCAGGGTGAGCCTGCAGAATACTGTCCATAATGCGCTTGCCATCGATGAGTGTGCCTTTGGCATCCTGGCGCGCAACGCTCTGCATATCGGGATACTGTTCCAGCACCTGGTGAAAGGATTTTGAACGGGTGACGCAGTTGTTGTCCGCGAGGTTGCAGGTCAGCTCGGCGTATTTCCCTTTTTCCCCCATCTTCTCGACAAACACGTTGGCCACATCAGAACCGGCCTGGAAGTTATTGTGGGTAATTTGCTCCAGCGCCACATCGTCCACCGGAATTTCACGGTTGATCAGCACCACTGGAATACCGGCCTGTTTGGCTTTTTGGATGGCTGCCACGCTGGCCGTGGAGTCCGCGTTGTCCAGGATAATGCCCTGCACTTTTTTGCCAATAGCCGCATCAATCAGTTCATTTTGCTTCTTCACGTCTTCCCCGTGAGAGAGCACCGAGGTCTTGTAGCCCAGTTCCTGAGCTTTCATATTTGCGCCCTTCGCCTCGGAGGCGTAATAGGGGTTGTCCAGTGAGTTAACCAAAATCATGATGGTGCCTTTTTCAACCGCCAGCGCGGTGTGAGAAAACAAACAGGCGGCAAGCGTGGTGCAGAGCAACGTCGTTTTTTTCATGGTGTGTCTCGCTATTGTCGTTATGGCAGGGGGAAACGGGCGCCTGGCGGTGGCCTTACCAGATGGTAAAGCCACCGTCGATCATCAGATCGGCACCGGTAATCATGTCGCTGCCGTTGCTGGCAAAAAACAGCACGGCAGCGGCAATCTCGTCGGTATAGGCAAAGCGACCTAAAGGGATCAGTTTTTTCATTTCGGTGCCCTTCTCGCCGCGCCAGGCTTTTTCGCCCATGGGGGTGAGCACCACGGTGGGCGACAGGGTATTAACGTTAATCCGGTGCGGGGCGAACTCTTTCGCCATCACTTTGGTCATGCCCAGCAAACCGGCTTTGGCAGAGGTGTAAGCAACGTGGTTGTCGATGGCGATGGACGCCGCCTGTGAGGCGATATTAATGATTTTGCCGCCGTTTCCGGCGTTGACCATACGTTTGCCCGCGGCCTGTGAGCAAAGAAACGGCCCGGTCAGGTTCACGGCGATCTGTTTTTGCCATTCGGCAAAATCGGTTTCCAGCACCGGCTGAAGCATCACGTAGCCGGCACAGTTCACCAGAATGTCGAGATGACCGTAGTGTTCAACAATGGCATCGAAAGCCTGCTCAACGTCGGCAGGATCGGTTACATCGCAGCAAATAAACTGCACCTGTCCGGCCAGGGCTGCGCGCGCGCTGTCGACCTTATCCGCTTCAAAGGGCGGATAAAGCAGCGCCAGGCTCGCCCCTTTCTCCAGCAGCATCTGATTACTGGCCATGGCGATACCGCCCAGCCCGCCCGTTACCACGGCCACTTTGCCGCTCAGATTCATTGTGTTATCTACGCCATAGCGCAGGTTAACGTCATATTCACCGCTCATCCGCCAGTCCTCTTTGGTATTTTATTTGCCGCATTCATTTTCGAACAAAAATATAAGCTATCGAATTGATGGTTAATGTGGCTAAGATCAAATTTCGCAACACTGCCTGTCTGACGGCGTCATTCGGTTAAAAGCGCGTGATCGCGGTTGCAAACGGGCAGAAAGAGAGGGATTGCACTGCTGTAGCGGATGCAAAAGTCATGAAAAGTGACGCATATACACTTTCGAACGAAAATTAACATCTTTATTTGCCGACTCGCAAAGGCGAAACCTGCGGGTTAAACTCTGCGACAACGCGTTATCGCCATAAGCCCGATGCGATTAAAAGAGGGAGCGTTTCGATTGAAAAGCAAAACTGAGCAGTTAGCTGAAATGCAACAGCGCCGTGAAAAGATCCTGGAGATGATTAGGGAAGACGGAACGGTGACGGTGAAAGCGCTGACAAAGACGTTCGGACTGACCGAAGCCACGCTGCGCACCGACCTGCGAATGCTGCAAAAGCAGGGCTTTGTGCAGCGTTATCACGGCGGCGCGACCCTGATGACGGGTAAGCAGAATACCGGCCTGCTGCAGCTGGAACGTCAGACCCACATGGAAGAAAAAGACGCGATTGGACGCCTGGCAGCCCAGCATATCGAAAACGGTGATACGGTGATTTTCGATTCCGGCACCACCACCACGGCTATCGCCGATGCCATCAGCCATATCCGGCGTTTATCGGTGGTGACGACCGCGGTGAATATCGCCCTGAAGCTGGGCGGCGAGCCAGGGATCAATGTGCTGCTGACGGGCGGTACGTTTAAATTTCCGACGCTTTCGACCTCCGGTGACAAGGCCGCCAGCTTCTTTGAGAATGTGCTGTCGGAGAAGCTGTTTCTCGCCACCGCCTGTATCTCGCCACGTCTCGGCCTGAGCTTTCCCAGCGAAACCGATATCAAAGTGAAAATGGCGATGATCAAATCCGCCAGCACCGTCTACGTGGTGGCCGACTCCAGTAAGATTGATAAAGTGTCGATGTTTGCGCTGCCCTGCGACTGGAGCCATATTCACTACCTGATTACCGACAGCGGGATCAGTCAGGCCCACATCAGCGCGTTTGAAGCGCTGGGCGTGAAGGTTCTGGTCGCCCCGCTACCCGCTCGCCGCGCCCCCTGATGTCACCGCGCATCCGGTCACAACCTGGCTATTACGCCTGGCGGATAGCCGCCTCTGTACAGTGTTGGGCAAGCAGATCGGCACGGTAGTAGCGGACGACATCGCCAACGATCAGCAATGAAGGGGAAACCGGTTGTTGCTGCGCAATGGTCTCCGGCAGCACTGCCAGCGTGGTGATCAGCACCCGCTGATCCTGGCGCGTGCCGTTTTCAATAATCGCTACCGGCGTATCCTCCCTGCGACCGTACTCACACAACCGGGCGCTAATCACGCTGCTCCAGCTCAGCCCCATGTAAAACACCAGCGTCTGGTTAGTGGCTGAGAGCGCGGCGGCATCCAGTTGAGGCTCTCCGCTGCGCCCGTGTCCGGTGATAAAGCGCAGTGACTGGGCACAATCCCGATGCGTAAGCGGAATCCCGCTTGCGGCGGCGCACCCCACGGCGGCGGTGATACCAGGCACCACTTCGCAGACAATGTTGGCCTGCTGCAGGCTCACCATCTCTTCACCACCGCGACCAAAAATAAAGGGATCGCCGCCCTTCAGTCGAACGATGTTGCGCCCGCTGGTGGCCAGATCGACCAGCAGTTGATTGATCTGTGCCTGTTTCAGGCCGTGATGACCGGGCCGTTTGCCGACGTCAATGCAAAGCGCGCTGTCTGGCACTTCTGCCATGACCGCCTCACTGACCAGGCGATCATAGACCACCACTTCAGCACGGTGCAGCAAACGTAGCGCCTTCACCGTGAGCAGTTCGACATCCCCCGGTCCGGCACCTACTAACCAGACCCGTCCTGCGCTGGACGCCTTCTCAGGTGCCAGCAGTTTATCTAAAGCGTGTATTGCCAGCGTCATAATTCCTCCGGGACAGAGACGGAAAGCAGAAGGTGTTTTAGCTCCGGCAAGCAGGAGCCGCAGTTGGTGCCGCACTGGAGCGTTTTGCCCAGAGCCTGGGTGCTGTGGCAACCCTGGCTAATGGCATGCAATATCGTTTGTTCGCCTACGCCAAAACAGCTACAGATAAGGCGGCCAGTCGCAGGGCTCTGCGCCGCCTGCCCCGCCAGCAAGGCATGACGTTCAGCCGCGTCCGCGGGGGCCTGACGAAAGGCCAGGGCAACCAGATCGTGATCTACCTCGGGTAAACGCCGATCGGCATAAAATGCCAGTTGCAGCTCGCCCTCGCGCCATGCCAGCAGCCGGTAGCTGTGATCGCCCCCGCTGGCAGTTTGCAGCTGATAGCCTTCGAGGTTGAACTGAGACGCCAGCCAACGCTGCGGCGTGGCCTCTCCGGCCACCACAAAACGTTGCGAACCGGCGTACGGCGTACGCGCCCAGTAGCGCAGTGCGGCGGGCGCGGTACTGTCGCGCTGCCAGAGCCAGCCCTGCCAGCAGGTTACTAACGGCTGGATGCGCACTGCCGTTTGTTTAAAGGCAGGCTGGGCCGAAACCGGACAGCGGGTCGATGCGACGACGCCACCGACATTGCCTTGCAGGCTGAACTGGCGGTTCCAGTGCATCGGCACAAAGAGTTCACCGCGCCGCAGGCCGCTGTCCAGCGTCACGCGCACCACCATCCATCCCCATTCTGACTGCACGCGCGCCAGCGCCCCGGCAGACAAGCCATAACGGCGCGCCTCTTCGGGATGCAAGGCGGCAAAAGGCTCGTCACAGTGCTGCATCAGGCGAGGCACCAGCCCGGTGCGCGTCATGGTGTGCCACTGATCGCGTATGCGCCCCGTGTTCATCAGTAAGGGATAACGGGCATTGCGCACCAACGGCGACGGCGTGGCTGGTGGCAGCAGCCGTGCCTTGCCATCGGCATGATAAAAACGCCGGTCGCTGAACAGCCGGGCGCAGCCTTGCGGATGTTGAGCATTGATCGGCCACTGTATTGGCGTCAGCGCATCCCACTCGGCATCGCTGAGCTGCGCCAGGCCGCTGATATCGAAGGCGCGTTCGCCGTGGTTCTCAAAGCCGGACAGCGCCGCGTGCTCGCGGAAGATCGCCGCCGGATGGGTCCAGTTAAATGCCTGGGCGAAGCCGAGCCGCTGCGCCACCTGCGCCAGTAGCCACCAGTCGGGTTTGGCCTCCCCGGCGGGTGCAACAAATGCGCGCTGGCGGGAAATACGTCGTTCAGAATTGGTCACGGTGCCGTTTTTTTCGCCCCAGCCCTGGGCGGGTAACAGAATATGGGCAAAGGCTGTGGTATCCGTTTGCGCCAGCACGTCGGAGACGATCACCAGCGGACAGTTGGCCAGCGCCCGCGCCACGCGGTTGCCTTCCGGCATTGACACCGCCGGATTGGTTCCCATGATCCAGACGGCTTTCACCTCACCTCGCTCAATCGCGTCAAACAGCGCCACCGCGGTCAGTCCGGGCTGGCGCGCCATGGTCGGGCTGTGCCAGAAACGCTGTAAACGATCGCAGTCCGCTTCGTTAAAGCTCATGTGCGCCGCCAGCTGGTTGGCTAAGCCGCCCACTTCACGTCCGCCCATCGCATTGGGCTGGCCGGTGAGTGAAAATGGCCCACAGCCGGGACGGCCTATTTTTCCGCTGAGAAGATGCGCATTAATTATCGCATTGTTATTGTCACTGCCGCTCTGTGACTGGTTGATGCCCATGCACCACAACGTCAGGACACGGTCACGCCGGGCAAACAGCTGATAAAAGGCCACCACCTGCTCCTCGGTCAGATCACAGTGTTCAGCGACCTCGGCAATGCCCCACTGGCTGGCGGCCTGCAGGGTGGTTTCAACGCCGTCCAGATGTGGCAACATCGTCGCATCTATTCCCTGATGCTGCGCCAGCCAGTGCAGTAAGCCCGAAAACAGCGCCGGATCGCTGCCCGGGCGCAGCGGCAGGTGGACATCAGCGATGTCACAGCTGGCGGTGCGACGGGGATCGATCACCACCACCTGCATCTCAGGCCGTTGCTGTTTTGCCTGTTTCAGGCGCTGAAAAATCACCGGATGTGCCCAGGCTGCGTTAGAGCCGACCATGACGATCGCATCAGCCTGATCCAGATCCTCATAACAGCACGGCACCGCATCCGCCCCGAACGCGCGCTTGTAGCCCACTACCGCAGAAGCCATACACAGGCGCGAGTTGGTGTCGATATTTGCGACGCCAAGAAAGCCTTTCATCAGCTTGTTCGCCACGTAGTAATCTTCCGTGAGCAGCTGGCCTGAGCCGTAAAAAGCCACCGCCTCTGGGCCATGCTCCGCGATAATCTGCCGGAGTCCATCGGCGGCGGCATCCAGCGCTGCCGCCATGCTCACCGGCTGTTGGTTAATTTGGGGATGCAGTAAGCGTCCTGTCCGGGTCAGGGTTTCTCCCAGCGCCGCCCCTTTAACGCACAGCCGCCCGAGATTGGCCGGATGCAACGGATCGCCACTCACCTGTGCAGATTCGCTGTGATTCAGTGTCACCTCGACGCCACAGCCCACGCCGCAATAGGCACAGGTGGTTTTCATGATGCCTGCGCCATGAGGTTCAGTGGGCGGTTGGCGACCCAGACCTGACCGGCTTCCAGTTTCACCGGCCAGCAACGCAGCTGGTGCTGCGGGTTATCCAGGCTTTGCCCGTCACGCAGGCGCACGCGCTGTTTGTAGATCGGTGAAATGACCACAGGTTCACCCGCCACATCGCCAAGGATGCCACGGGACAGGACGCTGGCATCGCTGCCTGGCTCGCGATCTTCCAGTGCGTAACAGTCGTTGCCAAAACGGAACAGCGCAATACGGACGCTGCCAAGCCGTGCACCGATTCCCGCACCGGCGGGGATCGCCTCCAGGGAACACACCGCGCTCCAGGGGTCAGCGGGCAGATGCATCAGCGGAATGCCGGTCGCCGTGTGCGGCTGACGCTGGCCGCGTACGCGGGCATAGTGCAGCGTTTCATCCGGGTGATCGCTGTTCACCGTCGCGGTAAACAGCGCCCGCCGCGAGGGTTCAGCCAGCGTGGTCTGCCATTCACACTGGTAGGTGTCCAAGACCTGCTGCATCTCCTGCTCCAGCTGCGCCGCGATACCGAGGCTGTCGTTGATCACCACGTCGCGCAAATACGCCAGTCCGCCTTCCATGTTATCCATCCAGACGCTGGTGCGCTGCAAGCGATCTGCCGTCCGCACGTAGAACATCAGAATGCGATCGACATACCGGATCAGGGTTTCATCATCCAGATCGCTGGCAAACAGCTCCGCATGGCGCGGCTTCATGCCGCCATTGCCGCAAACATACAGATTCCAGCCCTTTTCCGTGGCGATCACCCCAATGTCTTTGCTCTGCGCTTCGGCACATTCGCGGGTACAACCCGAGACGGCCATCTTGATTTTATGCGGTGCGCGCAGGCCCTTATAACGGTTCTCCAGCGCGATGGCGAAGGCCGTCGAATCCTGCACGCCATAGCGACACCAGGTGGAGCCCACGCAGGATTTTACCGTACGCAGCGATTTCCCGTAGGCATGGCCGGTTTCAAAGCCTGCCGCCAGCAAGGTTTCCCAGATGTCGGGCAGCTGATCCAGTCGCGCGCCAAACAGGTCGATACGCTGACCGCCGGTGATTTTGGTGTAGAGGTCGTAACGCGCCGCCACTTCGCCAATGGCGATCAGCCCCTGTGGGGTGATCTCCCCCCCTGGTACGCGCGGCACGACCGAATAGGTGCCATCTTTCTGGATATTGGCGAAGTAACGATCGTTGGTATCCTGAAGCGGCAGATGGGCCGGTTTCAGTAAATAATCATTCCAGCACGAGGCCAGCAGCGACCCAACCAGCGGTTTACAGATCTCGCAACCACAGCCACGTCCGTGGCTCGCCAGCAGATCATCAAAGGTTTTGATTTCATTGATGCGGATCAGGTGGTAAAGCGCCTGACGTGAATAGGCGAAGTGTTCGCAGATATCTTTTTTCACCTCAACGCCCAGGTTTTCCAACTGGAACTCCATCACCTGCTTCACTAATGCCGAACAGCCCCCACAGCCCGTTGCGGCTTTCGTGCAGCTTTTAATGCTGGCCATATCGCCACAGCCGCTCTGCACCGCGCTACAGATATCGCCTTTGCTTACATTGTGGCAGGAGCAGACCTGGGCGCTGTCGGGCAGCGTGGCCACGCCCAGCCCTTTGACCGGAGCGCCGTTCAGCGCAGGCAGAATCAACCCTTCCGGGGAATCCGGCAGCGGCATGGCGTTTAACATCATTTGCAGCAGCGTGGCGTAGTCGCTGCTGTCGCCGACCAGCACCCCGCCCAGCAGCAGTTTGCTGTCGGCGCTGACCACGATTTTCTTGTAAATGCCCTTCGGACCATCAGCCCAGTGGTAGCTCAGGCTGCCTGCCGTTTTGCCGTGCGCATCACCAAAGGAGGCGACATCCACGCCCAGCAGCTTCAGTTTGGTGCTCATATCGGCACCGCTGAACCGGGCCGGCTCGTCCGCCAGATGCCCGGCCAGCACGCGCGCCATCTGATATCCCGGCGCCACCAGACCAAAAATCTGTCCGTTCCACAGGGCACATTCGCCGATGGCATAAATGTCATCGTCGCTGGTCTGGCAGACGTCATTGATCTCAATGCCGCCGCGCGGGCCAACACCGATCCCGGCACTACGGGCCAGCTCATCACGCGGTCGGATGCCCGCCGAGAACAGCACCAGATCGGTCGCCAGTTCGCCGCCATCGGCAAAGCGTAGCACCAGGCTCCCGTCGGGCTGGGTCTCAATCTGTTCGGTCTGCTTCGAGGTGTGAACCGTCACGCCCAGTGCGTCAATTTTCTGCCGCAGCATCAGCGCACCGCCCTCGTCCAGCTGCACCGCCATCAGGCGTGGCGCAAACTCAACCACATGGGTTTCCAGCCCCAGCTGTTTCAGCGCGTTGGCCGCTTCCAGCCCCAGCAGGCCGCCGCCGATGACCACACCGCGCTGACTTTTGTCGGCACAGGCCGCGATCGCATCCAGATCGTCCAGCGTGCGGTAAACAAAGCAGCGCTCGCCCTCATGCCCCGGCACCGGTGGCACAAACGCCCGTGAACCGGTCGCCAGCACCAGTTTGTCCCAGCACAGTGCTTTGCCGTCGCTGTCGCGCAGGCTGCGCTGTTGCCGATCGATCGCCTCTACCCGGCAACCGCTGCGCAGTTCAATGTCGTGTTGGGCAAAAAAGTCCTCAGCGACCAGCGAGAGCTGCGCGGCATTTTTGCCGGTGAAGTATTCAGAAAGGTGCACCCGATCGTAGGCCGAATGGCGCTCTTCACCGTACACCACGATGTGATAATGCTGATGCAGGCCACGCGCCACCAGCTGTTCCAGAAAATGGTGACTGACCATGCCGTGGCCCACGACGGCTAATACAGGTTTAGAGTGATTCATCACGGAGTTTCCTGCAGCCTGCGGCTGCGTTTCAGGTTCATCAAGGCCAAACAGGGTATTCATTGAGACCTGCCTGGCGTTATGCAGTGTGTTAAGCAACGCGGCACCCTGCTGGCTGTCGCCATACAGCAGCACCCCTTTCAGCCGTCCGTGCTGCAGAAAAAGACGTCGATAGTGTCCGGAAAGCGGATCGAAACTGGTGATTGACGGGGCTTCACGAATATCGCCCGCGCTGAACAGCGAAATGCCGCTGACCTTGAGACGCGTGCCGGTGGCTTCGCTGTAGAAATCGGCCTGCGGACAACCGGCCAACTGCGCTGCCAGTACCTCTGCCTGCGCCAGACAAGGCGCAACCAGACCAAAGGTTTCTCCGCTGATTTCACAGCATTCACCTACCGCATAAATACCAGCGTGCGCGCTGCGTAACTGCCGGTCCACCAGGATGCCGCGCTGGCAGGGAATGCCCGATGCCTGGGCCAGCGCGGTTTCTGGCTGCACGCCAATCGCGATAACGACCTGTTGCGCTGCCAGTTGACGCCCATCGTTAAGCAGCACGGACTGCGGGCCAATTGCGGCGATACTGCTATTCAGCTCACAGCGGATACCGCGCGCGCTGAGCTGAGCCAGCAGTAATTCTCCCGCCCTGGCGTCCAGTTGCCTGTCCAGTAAACGCGACTGACGATGCACCAGCGTCACCTGGCGTCCCTGCGCCCGAAGCGCTGCCGCGGCCTCAATGCCCAGAAATCCACCACCGGCTACCACGACCGGACCGCTGCCGGCCAGCAGTGCATCCACATCCTCCAGCGTGCGGAAAGCCGTGACGTGAGGCAGATCGATACCTGCCACCTGCGGCATGCGCGGCTGCGATCCGGTCGCCAGAATCAAACGATCCCAGTGCAGCAGGCGCTGCCGGGTCCGCAAGGTGCGCCCAGCCACATCGACCTGCTCCGCCGTTTCTCCGGTCAGTAAGCGAATGCCATGGCGTGCGTACCAGTCAGGGCCGTGAATCAGGATTTGCTCAATGGTTTTTTCGCCGGCCAGCAGCGGCGACAACAGCACCCGGTTATAGTTACCCTGCGGTTCACGGCCAATGACCGTAATGTCATAACGCGTCGGCGCCAGCTGCAACAGCGTTTCCACCGTGTGCATGCCCGCCATCCCATTACCGACCACCAGCAGCCGTTGTCTCATGGTGTAATCCTTACGCCGCCGACGTCTGTTTTTCGTAGAGAAAATGCAGCACTTTCTGGCGCAGCTGGTGATAACGCGCATCCTCTGCCAGCGCCACCCGCGAACGCGGTCGCGCCAGATCGACCTTAAGGATGTCGCCAACCTGGGCGGCCGGGCCATTGGTCATCATCAGAACCCGATCAGAGAGCAGCACCGCTTCATCCACGTCGTGGGTAATCAGTACGATGGTGGTATTCAACTCCTGCTGAATACGCATCACGCTGTCCTGCAGGTGCGCGCGCGTTAAGGCATCCAGTGCACCGAAAGGCTCGTCGAGTAATAAAACACGCGGCTTCATGGCCAGGGCGCGGGCGATGCCGACGCGCTGCTTCATCCCGCCGGAGATCTCACCGGGGCGCTTGTGCATGGCATGGCTCATTTGCACCCGGTTCAGGTTATGCTCGATCCAGTCGTGCATCTCCGCCTTGTGCATCTTGCCTTTGAAGACCTGCTGCACCGCCAGCTCCACGTTCTGAAACGCCGTCAGCCACGGCAGCAGAGAGTGGTTCTGAAACACCACCGCCCGCTCAGGGCCAGGGCCGGTCACTTCACGGTTATCACACAGCAGCACGCCGCTGGTGGGTCGGGTTAAGCCCGCAATCAGGTTCAGCAGGGTTGATTTACCGCAGCCGGAATGACCGATCAGGCTCAGGGTTTCCCCCTGATGGATATCGAAACTGACGTTATCGAGCGCCAGGAAATCCCCGCCGGAGGTGGTAAAGCGCTGGCTGACCTGCTGTACGCGAATGATAGGTTGCATGGTGTTCTCCTTATTTATCCCAGCTAAAACGACGCGCCAGCAGCATCAGTCCCTGCTCAAGCAGCAGGCCAACCACGCCAATCAGCAGAATGGCAATCAGGATGTTTTCCACGTTCAGATTGTTCCATTCGTTCCAGATCCAGAAGCCAATCCCCAGACCGCCGGTCAGCATCTCGGCCGCAACAATCACCAGCCAGGCAATGCCAATGGAGAGGCGCACGCCGGTAAGCACGGCGGGCAACACGGCAGGAAACAGGATGCGGCGCATAACGGTCCATTCGGAGAGCTGCAGCACGCGCGCCACGTTGAGGTAATCCTGCGGGATGCGCTGCACGCCTTCAGCGGTGTTGATGATCATCGGCCAGATCGAACAGATAAAAATGGTCCAGCTTGAGGCCGGTTCCGCGCGCTGGAACAGCAGCAGGCCGATAGGCAACCAGGCCAGCGGGCTGACCGGACGCAGCAAGGCGATGATGGGATTGAACATCCGCGCGACAAAGGTGAAGCGACCCAGCAGAAAGCCAGCGGGAATGCCCACCAACGCCGCCAGACCAAATCCAACAGCCACACGTTGCAGCGAGGCCAGGACGTTCCAGCCGATGCCCTGATCGTTGGGGCCGTTGTTATAAAAGGGATCGGCGAACAGAATTTTAGCCGCCTCCCAGGTGGCGTAAGGCCCGGGAAAGCCCTGGCTGTACAGCGCGGCGATCTGCCACACCAGAAGCAGGAGCAGAACGCCGCACAGCACCGGAATCGCGCGCTGTAACAGCGGACGTAAGCGCGCAGGCGGTCGTACTTTTTTAGGCGTAACCTGAAGGGGAACTACCGTTGCCTGGCTGGCCGCGGTTACCGGCTGCGCCAGTGGACGAGTCTGGGTTTTCATCACGGCCTCTCTTAACGTTTAATAGCGAAGCTGGCAGCGTAGGCGGCTGGATCGCTGCCATCCCATACTTTGCCGTCGATTAAGGTGCTGCTGCGCATGTCGCTGCCGGGCAGCGTGACGTTGCCGACCGCGCTGGCAGCCTGTTTGTAGATATCAATACGGTTGATCTGCTTTGCGACCGCCAGGTAATCCGGATCGCTGTTCACCATCCCCCAGCGCTTCAGTTGAGTCAGGAACCACATGCCATCAGAGAGATAGGGAAAGCTGACGCTGCCGTCGTGGAAAAAGCGCATGGCGTGGGGGTCCTGCCATTTTTGACCCAGCCCGTTTTCGTACTGACCCAGCATGCGTCCTTCCAGCGTTTCGGGTTTGGTGTTGATCCAGGCCCGCCCGGCCAGCACCTGGGCCGTTTCACGGCGGTTATCGTCCGAGGCATCGATCCAGCGGGCGGCCTCCAGCACCGCGGCAGTGAGTGCACGGGCCGTATTCGGGTTGGCGTTGACCCACTCAGCGCGGGTGCCCAGGATTTTTTCAGGGTGATCCGGCCAAATCTGCTGGCTGGTAGCGGCGGTAAAGCCGATATTGTCGCTGATGGCGCGTTGGTTCCACGGCTCGCCGACACAGAAGCCGCTCATGTTGCCAATCTTCATATTCATCACCATTTGCGGCGGCGGCACCACGACGGTGCGCACATCGTCAAAGGGGTTGATTCCGGCATTGGCCAGCCAGTAATAGAGCCACATGGCGTGAGTGCTGGTGGGAAAGGTATGGGCGAAGGTGAAGCTGCCTTTCGCCTGGCCGTCGATGGCCTTTTTCAGGCTTGCACCGTCGGTTACCTGCTGGGCTTTAAGCTGGTTCGACAGAGAGATGGCCTGACCGTTGTTGTTCAACGTCATCAGGTTCGCCATATCATGCTGGGGACCGGCGACGCCCAGTTGCAGGCCATAGATCAGACTGTAGAGCACATGTGCGGCATCCAGCTCACCCGAGGTGAGTTTGTCGCGCACTGCCGCCCAACTGGCTTCTTTGCTGGCCTGCAGCGTCAGACCATATTTCTTGTCAAACCCTTTAACCGAGGCCATCACCACCGGCGCACAGTCGGTGAGGGGAATAAAGCCGACGCGCACGGTCGGTTTTTCTGGGGCATCGGAACCCGCCGCCCACACTGCGTTGCGCAATCCCGGCAATAGCCAGAGTCCACCGACGGCTGCGCCGGATAACAGCAGTTGACGACGAGAAAGTGAAACTGGCGATTTGCTCATCTTTGCCACCCTGAAGAGATAAAAAAAGGCGTCCTCCCCACTGCTCTCACAGGGGGATGGACGCCTTTATCCAAAGCACTCGCTCTACCGCCGTTGGCAAAGCAAATACACATACTCATTAAGGTAAAGCAAACCGCGTGCCAGAGTGATAAGTGCGGTTAAAACAGCCTTGCGCGGGCCTGCGCGATGGTTTTTTAACCGTTTTTGCACGGTAGTGACGCAGATCACGCACAAGCGTTGTGCAGCTAACACTTTCGGGTTAGCGCTTCACCGTGGCGGCAACCGTTACGATCGCCTGGGCGATTTCCGGTAAGCGTTTGTTCTGGTCCATCGCGCTTTTGCGCAGCATTTGCCACGCGTTTTCTTCGCTCAGGCCATGCTGCTGCATTAACCAGTTTTTAGCCTGATCGAGTAGCTTGCGCTCTTCCAGCGTGGCGCGCATCGCGGCCAGCTCGTTAGCCTGGCGCTGCAGGCGTTGGGACTGTTCACCAATCAACGACAGTAACGATCGCCCGAGCTGGGGAGCAAGCCCCTCGCTGTTGAGGGCAGCAGGCTGGTTCTCCAGCCAGTCTGCGCCTGAGACATAGAGGGTAAAATTGCAGCCTGACTGCGCCACACTTAAGGGTTCACCGGCCTGATGCTGTGCCAGGGCGATAGCGTCACGGCAGCGCGACATCAGCACGGCAGAGAGTTGATCCTCCAGCGACTTCATCTGATCGAGGCGCTCCGAAAGCAGTGAGAACCAGTGCAGTGCACCGCTGTCGTCGCGTCTGCCATCGGTGCAGGCGATGCGCCGTAGCCGTTCGATTTCCCGACCTGGTTGGGCCAGAGGCTGCCAGCTGAGAAGCACCGCCTCATCCGCAAACTGCTGAAAGGTTTTGAAGTTTTGTTCCTGCGCTTCGATTAACGCCACCATCGTACTGCGCTGTTCGGCACTAAACTGTCCGGCCGCAAATCCGGCGGCACCCTGTGCCCGCTCCTGTCCGGTCAACTCCTTGCCCTGCATAAAGCTAAACAGGGCAATGAGTGCCCGGGTAATTTCCGGATGGCTGGATGTGTCGGCGGCTTCAAAGACCAGATTGAGCAAACTTCGGATAACAGGGCTAAACGCCATCATGGCCTGCGCGTGGGTAATCTTCAGGCCAGCGATCTGCTGGCGCAGCGCGGGCAATTCTGCCAGTGCCTGCAAGGCGGCGGCTATCAGGTTGCAGAACCGGCTGTATCCCGGCTGTGCCTCCGCCCTGGGTAATGCCTGACAAAAGGCAAGCTGACTGCGGCTGACATCCTGTTCACTCGCCTCACGCTCCTCGCCATACAGCCGACCCTGTGAGCAAATCCACAGGTTGCTGGCACCGCGTTCGCGCTGTAGCTGATGGACTAATTCACTCACCGTGGTAATTAATTTACCGGTCTGGCGAAGTCGCTCCAGACTGGCGATATCGCTTTGCCGTGAGGCCTGCAACCAGCTCAGTGCGTCATCCATTGCTCATCTCTCTCAATGCAAAAAAAGAATAAAGCAAAAGCCATGCCGCTTCCGGTTCACCGTCCCTAAAGATTGTGACGCGTAAACAATGACCGTTTTCATTACCGGCCAGGCATTGCGTGCCATTAAGTCGTTAAGAACGCTTACTCTTTTTTTGCCTGTCATCTGAATGTGACATTATGCAACCGGCTTGTCAGGCGGCCCTGACAACGTCCGCTTTCTCTGCGATTCAGGGGCGGCGGAACCGGCGCATCAGAGCGGTGGGATAAGAAGATGATGAACGCGCATTACCATGCTATATCATTGGGTGCAATGGTTTGAATTCTCAAAAGTCTTAGGTAGACTGAGCGCGGTACAGGATGAATGTCATTTGCCCGTTTATCTTACCGGCTTGCCTACCCGTCTGCGCTTCCCCCGTGAAGGTGAACGGTCGTGTTCTGATGAACAACATGCAGGTATATTGATAATATCGTGAGGAAAATGGTGAAAAATAATTTAGCGTTTATCCTGTCAGTTGGACTGTTATTGTCCGGCTGCAAAACGCCACCGCCCTCGGTGAATGATGACACGCTGGTCACCAGTGATATTCAAGGCGTGAAGCTGGTACACCGCCATGCGGTAGCTGCCCCGACAACCTTTACGCCCGTTAATCAAACCTGGCGCGCCCTGTATAAGGCGTCGGTGATGACCCAACCCGACTACGGCGGCAAGGTCGTCCTTTATCTTGAGGCTGGAAAACCTTTTGAGGTCCTCGGCAGCGTCGAGAACCACTGGCTGGCTATTGCCGATAAACCGGACGGGATGTTAACCGGTTACGTGCCGTTAAAGGCGGGCGTGGAAACGCATCGTTACGATGACACCTTACGCAATGACCGTCCGCGTCCGCGGAAAACGAAACAAGTGTGCGTTGACGTCGGGGGCGACAGCAAAGCCTGCCGTAATACCGCGACGGCGACCTGGATTCTGAACTAATGAAATTTAACACCTGCCGTGCTGGGCACTCTGCCAGAAACGCTACCTGTCGCGGGAAAAACACACAGTAATGAGCGTGGAATCATCACCGCGAGAGGTTACGACCTCGGGTACCGAAAATCTTTTACTTAACGCTGCCGCGCCACTGCTGAATGCGGTGGTGCAAATTCGTCAGGCCGCGACTCATGATGACCCGGCGGGTTTACGTCAGTCGCTGATGGATGAGGTGCGCGTATTTGAGCAACGCTGTAAGCAGGCGGGCCTGCCGTTTGAAATGATCATTGGTGCGCGTTACTGCATCTGCAGCGCTCTGGATGAGGCCGCCGCGCAAACGCCCTGGGGCACGCGCGGCGTCTGGTCTGGAAACGGCATGCTGGTTACGTTTCACAATGAAAGCTGGGGCGGTGAAAAATTCTTTCAGCTGTTGTCCCGTATCTCGCAAAGCCCGCAGCAGCATCTCTGGCTGCTGGAAATCATTCATTACTGCCTGTTATTAGGTTACGAAGGTCGCTACCGGGGCAGTGAAAAAGGCCGGGCACAGTGCGACAGCCTGCGGGCACGGTTAAAAGTCCTGATCGATGAAACCCGCGCCCAGCAGAGCACCGATTCCCCTCCGCTGGTGCAGGTGCATCCGCTGGTCAGCACGCTTGCACGTCCGATGGTGCCGCTCTGGGCCTGTGCAATGCTCGTCGCCCTGATTGGCTGCCTGATTTACAGCGGGCTAAACTGGCGGCTGGGCAATGCGGCCGAGCCGCTGCTGCGAAGCCTGTATAACATGCCGTTGCCGCAAATCACGGTAAATCGCCGCCCTTCTTCGCCTCAGGCCCTGCTCGATTTGCGCCAGCGGCTCAATGATGTGATCGCCGCCGGTCAACTGGAAGTCAGTGACGGTGCCTTTGGCAGCAAGGTCATTATTCCTGCGGACAAGCTGTTTGCCGAGCAAGGCACGGTGATCAACCCGGTGGGCCGGGCCATTCTGGCGCGGGTCTCCAGCGCGATGAAAGATGTTAAGGGCACGATTCTGGTGTCGGTGTTTACCGATGATAAACCCGTGGACGGCAGCCGTTTTGCCTCCAGCTATGAATTTTCTTTTGCCCGGGCGCGTGCCGTCAGCCAGCTGCTTCAGGTTCAGCTTGCCGATGCGCATGTGATCCGCTCGGAAGGACGCGGTGACAGTGATCCCCTGCTGCCCAACGACAGCAGCGAAAACCGGACCCGTAACCGACGGGTTGAAATCACGCTGTTTGCCGCACCTGAAACACTGAGCACTCACCAAGGAACACACTGATGCGCGCTTCATTTCGTTTATTTTTAACGCATCGGCTGCTGTGGAGCTTTATCGGCGTCACGGCACTGAGTTGCCTGTTGTGGATGCTGGGGCCGCTTATTGCGTGGGATGAAACCCGCCCGCTTGAGCCTGCCCTGCACCGCGAGATCGCGGTGAGCATCCTTTATCTGCTTTGGATCGTGCTTCAGCTGATCCCTGCGGTTTACCGTGCCTGGTATAACAGCCGTCTTCTGGATCGGCTGCAGGTCGTAGAAAGCGACGATCCCGCCGAGCGTCAGGCGACTGAAGCGCTGCTGAGCCAGCGTTTCAGCGACGCGGCCATGCGCCTGAAACGCACCCATTTTGGTCGCCGTCAGGGCAGCCTGTGGGCACGCATCAACGCCAACTATCTCTACCAGTTGCCTTGGTATCTGATGATTGGCGCGCCCGGTGCCGGTAAAACCACCGCGCTGCTGAATGCCGGACTGAAGTTCCCTCTTACCGATACCTTTGGTCACGAGGCGGTGCGCGGCGTCGGCGGCACACGTCATTGCGACTGGTGGTTTACCGACAGTGCTGTACTGATCGATACCGCCGGGCGCTATGCGCTTCAGGAAAGCCAGCGCGCCCGCGACGCCAGCGAGTGGCAGAGCTTTATTAATTTGCTGAAGCGCTATCGTGCCCGGCAGCCGATTAATGGCGTCATCATGACCATCAGCGTGGCAGATTTGCTGAGCGATTCCGCCGAGGCGCGTTTTGAGCAGGCCAACGCCCTGCGCGAACGCCTGACCGAACTGCATCAGCACACCGGCATTCACTTCCCCGTGTATATCATGCTGACCAAAACCGACCTGCTGAAAGGCTTCATGAGCTACTACGGCACACTGGATAAAGCCCGACGCGATGCTATCTGGGGATTCACCTTCCCCTGGGACGCCGGCAAGCCGAATAAGCAGGACTGGCATCCGCATTTTGACCTGCAGTTTACGCAGTTAGCCCAGAAGCTGCAGTTGCAGCTTGCCGATCAGATGACCCACGAGCGCGATCTGAATGAGCGGGCAGAGTGTTTCCTGTTTCCGCAGGAGTTCTCGTCTCTGCGCCCGCTGCTCAGCGAATATCTGGATATCGTGTTTTCTCAGCGTGCTGACACCGTTGCCTGGAACCCACGCGGCCTGTTTTTTACCAGCGGCACTCAGGAAGGATTACCTTTTGACCGTGTCATGGGCGAGTTGAGCCGCAAACTGCAGCTGCGCCAGGCCGGTTCCCATTCTATTGCCGCCTGGGATCGCGTTAATCGCAACAGCCCCATTCCCGGTAATAAAGGCCAGAGCTTTTTTATTCGCGATCTGCTGAGTAACCTGGTGTTTAAAGAGAGCGGCCTGGCGGGCAGCAACCGCCGCTGGGAATACCGTAATCAGCTTTTACACTGGATTGGCTACGGCATGCTGGCCGGTGCGCTGGTGATCATGAGTGGGTTATGGTTGGTGAGCTACTATCAAAACCAACATTATCTGCAGCAGGTTTTGGCGCGAATGCCGGTTATCTCACAACAAAGTCAGCAGGTGATACATCAGCCTGCTGATAATATTTTTGATCTGCTACCCTTTCTGAATAACCTGGTGAAGTTGCCTGTGTCCGACCAGTTTTCTCTCGATAATCCGCCGTTTACTATGCGAGCGGGGTTATACCGGGGAAATCAGGTCAGCGATGCGGCCTGGGCGCTTTATCAAAATGCGCTTAAGTCTTTATTACTGCCGCGCGTTGCCCAGCAGATCACCAACCTGCTGCGTAACGACCCAGGTGATGATAACGAATACAGCCGTAACGCGCTGCGGGCCTATCAGATGCTGTACCAGCCACGAAATTATGATGGGGAATTTCTCCGCGCCTGGCTGCTGCAGAATCTGCAGCGTTCGTTACCGGATAAGGTCAGCGCCCGTGATTTGCAGCAGCTGGACTGGCATTTGAGTCAGTTGCTGGATCAGCAAATTCAGTCTTCGCCTTATGCGCGCGATAACGCGCTGATGTTGGGCAAGCTGGCTGATAATTTAAACCATGCAGGTGACAGCAATACCCTGCTGGCCGTCGCGCCCCGTAAAGCACAGCGCCTGACGACGCATAACCCATAATGGCGAGGTGAACATGCCTGCATCTCTGGCCCCTGGCTGGTACGGCAAATTGCCCTCGACGGGGGACTTTTTGCATCATCGGTTAACCGAGCAGCTTATTGCCCCCTGGAACCACTGGTTTCAGCAAGGCCTGGTGCACTGGCATCACCAGGACGGTGCGGTGAATGCCGACTTTTTACGCGCGCCGGTATGGAATTTCGTATTACCGATCACCCCAACCCGCAATCAGGTGCAGATGGGTTGTCTGCTGCCCTCCTGCGATCGGGTAGGACGCGCCTGGCCGCTGCTGGCGCTGCTGAGCTTTCCCCTGGCCCAGTGGCATCCGGCGCAGCTGACCATCTCTGGCGACTGGTTTCAGGAACTGGGTGCCACGCTGCTGAGCGCCGTAGCGCAGCGCCTCACACCGGCCCAGCTGGAGCAGCAGATTCAGGCGCTGACGCCGCTGATGATCCCGGTACAGCAGCACTCCGATATTATGGATGTAATCGGTTTCCACGATTTGCCTTGCACCCTGAGCTGGCAGGAAGTCGCCGAACGTTTCGACCCTCAGCAACACATTAGTTACTGGTGGAGCAATCGCAGTGACGGTTTCGTTCATGCCACACACAAGCATAGCGGCAACCTCACAGCGGAACTGTTCTCATTACTGTTTAATCCGGCGGCAGGTGCACAGCCGGGACGCAATGGCCTCTATCCACCGATGTTTGAGTGAGGCGTTGCTACTGTCCTCCATGACGGGATAACTCATGCAATTTACCATCGTACAATGCACGTCTGATATTCCGGTGAAAACCGTCACCTTTCATCCGCCGGGCGGCACCATTGGCCGCAGCCAGGATAACGACCTGGTGTTACCGGATGAAGCCCGTTCTATTTCGCGTCTGCAGGCGCTGGTGCACCTGTCAGGCGAAGGCGAATGCCGTTTGACCAATCAGGGCAGCGTTACGCCTGTCGAACACAACGGTGTGCCGCTTAAGCGCGGCATGCAGGTGCACCTCAAGCACGGTGACGCACTGCGCATTGGTGACTACGCCATCGACGTGCGCGATCCGGCGTACCACGGCGTGAACAGCGATCCTCTGGCGTTTTTTTCCCATGCCGCCACGCGTAGCAATCCGCTGGATATTCCCGAGCATGCGGAGGTGGAGGAAGTCACGGAAGAGCCTGTACCGAAGCGTCCTGAGCGTCGCGGCGACGCCAGGCTGGCGATCGATCCCCAGGTTAGCGAAACTTTTCATGCGCCTTTTGCCGCCGGGCTGGATCAGGACAAGCTGGTGGCGGCGCTGCTGGACGGAATGGGGCTGAAAAACGGCCACAATACGGTGATCAGCGAAGAGCAAATGCGCACCACAGGCCGGATGCTAAGCCTGTTCTCTCAAGGTACGGTTGCCCTGCTGTCGTCGCGCTCCATTCTGAAACGTGGCGTCAAAGCTGAAATGACGATGATCCTGAACGAGGCCAACAATCCCTTCAAAATTCTCCCCTCAGGCAAAACCGTCTTGATGCAGATGTATCAAAGCCAGATGCCGGGCTTTATGCAGCCCGAACAGGCCGTGCGCGATGCGTTGGTCGATCTACAGGCGCATCAGTTGGGCATGATTGCCGGAATCCGCGCGATTATCGCCGCGATGCTGCAGTCGTTTAATCCTCAGGGGCTGGAAGAACAGGCACGCGCGGACGGCGCGGTGTCGAAAACCCCCTTTTCCCCCTTTAAAAAAGCTGCCCTGTGGGACTATTTTACCCGCCGCTACCAGCGTACCGCCGGGGAAATCGAAGACGATTTTCACACGCTGTTTGGGGAAGCCTTTCTTCATGCCTATGACATGGAAGTGAATCAGTACAAAGACTCACAGACGCGCACGGATGACGCATGAACATTGCCTTTGCCAGTCAGTATCAGCAGGGGCTGCGCGCCGAGAATCAGGATCGAACCGGCGTCATTTTGGATGAACGCAAAGCCTGCTTTGTGGTATGCGACGGCGTGGCTGGCTTGCCCGGCGGCGACCAGGCGGCGCAGCTGGTGTGCGATGTGCTGATTGAACAATTACTCACCTGCGACCAGGTGACGCCAGCCCTTACCCGGCAGGCGGTTGAAAAGTGCCGATCATTACTTGAAATAGCCCAGGGTAATAATCCGAATTTTTCCACCATGTGCACCACGCTGGCAGGCCTGTTTATCGACCGTACGCGACAGCGCGCATGGTGGGCGCACGCGGGTGACAGCAGGGTTTATCACTTCCGTCACGGGGTGCTGAATGAGGTCACGCGCGACCACAGTCTGGCGCAAAAGTTAAGCGATGCGGGCTATGAAAATACCGGAATTAACAGTAATTTACTCTATAATGCGCTCGGCATAGAACCTGCCCATCCGGTGAGCTTCTCAGACGAAATCATGCTGGAAGATGGCGATGCGTTTTTAGTCTGTAGCGACGGTTTCTGGCTCAACCTGACCACCACGGAAATGGAGCAGGCGCTGCGCATGGTGAATGCCTGTGACGAGTGGCTGATGTTAATGGAACAGGCGGTGAGCCGCGACGTAAAGAAAGACAACCTTAGCGCACTGGCCGTATGGATTGGTGAGCCGCAAGATGCCACCCTGCTCTATACGCTGGCCGATTCCGCGCGTTTTCTGCCATCAGGTTATTGATTAAAGGAATTTTATGAAATTGTGGTTGCCCGCTATAGCCACGTTGTTTATGGCCTTTACTGCGCAGGCGGAAAATTATCGCGTGGTGTATTCACCCAGTCTTGAACTGGAAGTGTATATCGACAACGTTGCGGGCAAAACGCCGGATGAGTGGTGCCAGGAAACGCTGCCGCTGCGTATTGTGTCGGGTAAAGGCCAGGATGCTGAGGTTTTAAAAACGTTTTTGCCGCGCGTGGGCACGCTGTTAGCCAATCAGTGTAACGATCTGGACGTGCTACCCTGGCAAATGACCAATAGCGAGGGCAACGTGCTGGCCAGCGGCAGCGCCAGCAAATTGCAAAACTGGCGACTGATTGTGAATACCGATGCCAAAGCCACTGCCCCGGCACAGGCCGCGGCCTCGCCCAGCCTGTCGCGTCCGGCAGACGGCACGCCGCTGCAGCATTTCGCCTTACCAAACGGCTGTCGTTTTCGCACGGCCTGGGACGCGCGTGGGCTGGCTATGTTTGTGCCTGACATCGGTAAACAGCAGTGCTCCGCCGAGGGCTGGCTGGAAGGTAAAAGTGACATAACCCTGAGCGGTGGCGCGCAACCACAGACGCTTGCGATCAGCTTTTATCAGGGCTATCCCATTGCCAACCTGACGCTATCCGACCAGCATCTGCAAATTGTGGACGTCAATAACCAGCGCATGATTCTGGCCCGTTCCGATGCGCCAGACAGTTGGATGGTCTTGCCCTTTGATGTACAGCAGCATCTGTGGCGTTTTGACGGAACCTTATTGATCAAAGCCGATAAAACGGCGGCACAGCAGAATGCCAGCGCGCTGACCTCGCGCATTACTGCCCTGCGCAGCCGCTGGGCGACCGGTATGACATCGTCGCAAAAAGTGAATGTGTTACTTGTCGACGCCTTACGCGCGGATCGGGTCGATCCTGCTGAAGGTGCATGGCGTAACATCCATTAATTACCGCGTAGCCTGACAAGCAGGCCCCGTTCAGAGAGTCTATTATGTCGGCAAATGACAGTCAGAAAACAATACCGAATGCCTTGCCTGACGGATATCGTTTTAACGAGTTCGAAATTAAAGAGGTGATTGGCGGCGGCGGTTTCGGCATTGTCTACCGCGCATGGGATCACCAACTCGAACGCACGATTGCGATTAAAGAGTACATGCCGGTGTCGCTGGCGGTAAGAACCGAAGACTTATCACTGGCGCTGCGCGGTGAACGGTTTCAAAAGTTGTTTAACGCGGGCCTGAACAGCTTTATTCAGGAAGCCCGACTGTTGGCGCGTTTTAACCATCCCGGTTTACTTCACGTCCTGCGCTTCTGGGAACAGAACGGCACTGCCTATATGGGCACGCTCTACTACAACGGCATGACGTTAAAAGAGTGGCAGGTCACCAGCCATGAGGCGATTTCAGAAGCCTGGATACGTCGCCTGCTGCCGCCGCTGTTAGGCGCTATCAACACCATTCATCAGGCGGGCTACCTGCATCGGGATATCTCGCTGGATAACATCCAGATTCAGGAAAATCAGCTGCCGGTGCTGCTCGACTTTGGCTCCGCCCGTAAAGAGATTGGCAATCTTTCCGACGAAACTGAAATCATGCTCAAACCGGGTTTTGCGCCCATTGAGCAGTACAGTGAAGAAGGCGAAAGTGAACAGGGTCCGTGGACGGACATTTATGCGCTGGGTGCCGTGTTGCATACGTTGATTACAGGCTCTCCGCCGCCGGTCAGCGTGGTGCGCTGCATTGAAGATAATTACCAACCGCTGGTGGCACGTAAACCGCAGGGCTACTCGCTGCCGCTGCTGCACGCGATTGACTGCGCGCTGACGATGAAGCCCCACGCTCGCCCGCAGAACATTGATGAGTTTGCCGCGCTGATTGATTTGCCCGTCAGCGACGTTGAGGCGGTGGTGAACAGCCTGCAACAGCGTAATGATGAGCAGTCTATCAGCGACGCCGCGTCAGCCGAGACCGTGCCGCCGGTCGTGTTAGCCATAAATCACGGTGCCACGATGGCCGAGCCGTTAACCGGACGCAACGTACGTCGCCTGTCGCCGGGATTACTGGCGCTGGCTGGCGTCGCGATGATTGCGGTGGCGGTAGTAGTCTGGATTGAGAATACGCGTACGCCTGCTGCTTCGCTCGTTGATAAGAGCCATGCGTTACCGGCTACCGGCACGGTACCCGCCGGTCTGGCGATGGTCTATCTTAAGCTCACCAGCGACGAACAGGTGGTGCTGAACGGTCAGCCCGTTGCGGTGCATGCCAGCAGCAACGGTTTTGCGGTGTTGAATCTGGCCGCCGGGCAGTACCGTATTGACGTGCGGGCCGGGAACCGGCTTCGCAGTCAGTCACTTCTGATTGATAAACCCGGCACCTGGCTGATCAATCCCACCAATTAATTCGGTGCCAGCCTGGATCGGTGCATGGTTCAGGCCTGCTTCAGCCAGTCTTGTTGCAGCGCACGTACCTGATGCGCCAGGCGGATCAGATCGTCCTCTTCCATTCCGCGTTTGGTCAGCTCTTCTTCCAGCGAGAAGAGATACTGGGCATTTGAACCCAGCGGCCCGGTCGCCGCAGCAATTAACGGCGCAACCGCCTGCGGACAGGTATCATCCTCATACAGCGGATGGCGGGGGTCCATAATAAACACCAGGGCAGAAACGCGACGTCCGTCTTCCAGCGTCAGCTCACACCAGGTAGGCAGATAGCACCCGGTGATCATTTCACGTTTCCACAGCAGTTCCAGTTCGTCGTGCAGACGTTCTTCCGGCAGGCGAAACGCCAGCCCGCGGGTAATACCGCCCTCTTTCAACGCCAGCATACGTCCCGGATGCGAAGCCGTGCCGCGCCCGGCAGTCAGGCGTAAGCAAAAGGCGCGATGCCAGCCGTCCAGCGACGCCGACGCAACCTCATCAGCTTCAAAAACCGGGTTCCACATCAGAGAACCGTAGCCGAAGATCCATACCGGGCTGTGATCGGGCCGACAGGCCAGAGTTGCCGCCAGCGATGCCGCGCGCTGTTCACAACTCCACAGGAGTGTCTCCTCAATATCACCAAATGATGTTTTACAATCCGCTTTTAATAAGAATTCCCGGGTTAGCAATGCGACCTCCTCGACTTTCACCACGTCCTGTGTAAGTGGCTCCTCTGCTCTGTTATGTTCAACATTCACTAATTTACGCTCTGTTCATTAAACTGACATTAATTATTAACACAATCAGTTGCAAGCAAGAGTCGGAGTAGAAAGTAAAAATTTGCCTATATTGCGGTATTAACAGAAAGGTTAATTGCACACCAAAAGGATATTTTAAAAAAACAGGAGATGTAACAGCCCGTTATTACAGGTTGCTTGCGCGCCGTCTGAATGGCTTAGCGGATGAAAAATAACGTAAAAAGGGTTACCCGCTAATGACCGTATATAGCCAGATTAACGAGCAAGGTTGTTGCGTTAAATGACAGTTTTGGCGTGAAATAAAGCCGTAAATACCTGCACGCACCGAGACAGAAAAATGCCTTCCCGTCCATGGGACAGACTACAGGACGACGCGGAGTGACCTGACGTTCGCGTGATAATGGCGCTGGGCACTACTTTTTAGGATGCCATTTATCATCATCGCCTTTCTGGTATTGATGTTTTACCGCCGACCAGGCCACCTTGTGCGCCACCTCTTCACGGGATTCATCACCGCGACGGTCATCGGGATGCTTGTACTCTGTCCAGGCGTGGTTAAAAGCCTGCTGATAGATGTCCTGAGCATGTGCAGGCAAAACGTTTTTCACACTCTCGGGAAGGTCGTTTCGGTTAGCGTAAGGCATCATGTCTCCACAGTTAACAAGCGAATTTATAAGCCTGGCGTAGATGAGTGAAAATGCAAACCCGCACTTATTACCGCCTTTACGGGTTTCGCCTTCAATGGCAGCTTAACGACAACCTTCCCTGAACTTTTATCTTGATAAAATCCAGGATAATGCCGCAGCCGCTTAATGCTTGTTACTGATTTAGTGAATAAAATACCTAATAAGATAAAGTTATCCGCCTTTCAGGCAAAATCCCTTTAAAAGTAAAAAGCGGTAAATTTTTACATTAGGTGCGATTGAAAAGTTAAACTGCGTAACCTATAAGTTTCAATGTAATGGTGGGTAAATGAATTACCCCTTTTATTCAGCAGAGAGGATGGTGAATGCCTTCACATGAAAAAACACGCCACAAAGAGTTTTCACTGATACTTCCCCTTATTGCCCTTGGCATACTCTATTTTTTTAATGCACAAACCTCACTGCCCATCGTGGTTGGTATTAACTTACTCGCGCTGGTGGCGATTCTTAGCAGCGCCTTCAGCGTGGTGCGCCATGCGGATGTTCTGGCGCATCGTCTCGGTGAACCCTATGGCTCGCTGATTCTCAGCCTATCGGTGGTCATTCTTGAAGTCAGCTTAATCTCGGCGCTGATGGCAACCGGTGATGCCGCGCCCGCCCTGATGCGCGATACACTTTATTCCATCATCATGATCGTGACCGGTGGTCTGGTCGGCTTTGCGCTACTGCTGGGCGGGAATAAGTTTGCTACGCAGTACGTGAATCTGGCCGGGGTAAAACAGTACCTGATTGCCATTTTTCCGCTGGCCATCCTGGTGCTGGTGTTCCCGAATGCGTTACCCGGAGGGAACTTCACGACGGCCCAGGCACTGCTGATTGCCGCGATCTCCGCTGCGATGTATGGCGTTTTCTTGTTAATCCAGACTAAAACCCATCAGAGCCTGTTTGTGTATGAGCATGAAGATGAAAGCGATGATGGCGATCCCCATCACGGTAAACCCTCTGCCCACAGCAGCGTCTGGCACGCTATCTGGTTGATTATCCATCTGATTGCGGTCATTGCCGTGACCAAGATGAATGCCAACCCGCTGGAGCATTTACTGAGTGAGATGAACGCGCCTAAGCAGTTTACCGGCTTTCTGGTGGCGTTATTGATTCTGTCGCCAGAAGGACTGGGGGCGATCAGAGCGGTGTTGATGAACCAGGTCCAGCGCGCCATGAACCTGTTCTTTGGCTCGGTGCTGGCGACCATTTCACTCACCGTACCTGCCGTCTCGATCATCGCAACCCTGACCGGACAAGAGTTGGTGTTTGGCCTGGAGCCACCGCAGATGGTGATTATGATTGCGTCACTGATTCTGTGTCAGCTCAGCTTCTCGACTGGCCGAACCAATGTCCTGAACGGCGCGGCCCATCTGGCCCTGTTTATCGGTTACCTGATGACAATCATGCTGTAACCTGCTGACCTGCGACGAAAAAAAAGAGCGAATTCTCGCTCTTTTTTATTTTGTGTGTCCCGTCCTGAATAGCGTTGACACATTTTCCACTGGTTTTGAGGAGAATGTGATGAAACAGTATGTTAAACGCAC